>JAPXRA010000017.1:0-14973 GCA_033813795.1 Aeromicrobium sp.
CCGTACGACGATCTGCTCGACCCAATCAACCGGGTGTTCTTGCCGCGGGCAGACATCGCCACCGAAACCTTGGCGGCCGGTCTGGTCGAACTTGGTTGGGAAGTTGACGACGTTACCGCGTACCGCACGGTTCGGGCGGCGCCGCCGCCGGCACCGACGCGTGAGGCGATCAAGTCCGGCAAGTTCGACGCAGTCTTGTTCACCTCCAGTTCGACGGTGCGCAACCTAGTCGGTATCGCCGGAAAACCGCATGCGACCACGATCATCGCGTGCATCGGCCCGGCTACGGCCAAGACTGCTGAAGAGCACGGACTTCGGGTCGACGTGATGTCGGAGACCCCGTCGGCCGAAGAACTTGCTGCCGCGTTGGCGCAGTTCGGCGAACAGCGTCGACTGGCGTTCGTTGAGGCCGGCGAGCCGGTGCTGCGTCCGTCGCAGAAGAAGCCGTCGTCGCGTCGCAAGGCCTGACATGATCGATCGGCCGAGGCGGCTGCGCGCGAGCCCAGCCATCCGCAAACTCGTGCGCGAGACGCACTTTGCGCCCTCGCAATTGATCTTGCCGATGTTTATCGCGCAAGGTCGGAGCGAGCCTCGGCCGATCGAAGCCATGCCTGGGGTGGTCCAGCACACCCGCGAATCGGCTAAGGCCGCCTATGCCGAGGCGGCTGAACTTGGCCTAGGTGCCGTAATGCTCTTTGGCGTGCCACAAGAAAAGGACTCCACTGGTTCTGGCGCGCTCGATCCGGAAGGAATCCTCAACCAAGCGATCAGCGACGCGCGCGCCGAAGTTGGCGATGACCTGGTGGTGATGAGCGATCTGTGCTTGGACGAGTTCACCGATCACGGTCACTGCGGAGTGCTCGATTCGGCCGGGCGGGTCGACAATGACGCGACGGTTGAGATTTACGCCCAGATGGCCTTGGCGCAAGCGCAGGCCGGCGCACACGTCGTTGGTCCCAGCGGCATGATGGACGGCCAAATCGCGGCAATCCGGCAGGCCTTGGACGCTGCCGACCGCACCGACGTGGCGATCTTGGCTTACTCGGCGAAGTACGCCTCGGCGTTCTACGGGCCGTTTCGCGAGGCAGTCGATTCCACCTTGATCGGTGACCGCCGCACCTACCAGCAGGATCCGGCGAACCGGCGCGAAGCCTTGCGTGAAACTTTGCTTGACGTCGAACAGGGCGCCGACATCGTGATGGTGAAACCGGCGATGAGTTATCTAGACGTCTTGGCCGATGTGCGTGCCGCCGTGGACCTGCCGGTGGCGGCTTATCAGGTGTCGGGCGAATACGCGATGATCGAAGCCGCCGCGGCGAACGGCTGGATCGACCGCGATGCGGCGATCACCGAGTCGCTCTTGTCGATCAAGCGCGCTGGTGCCGACCTGATCTTGACGTACTGGGCTGCCGAGGTAGCTCGCAATCATCGCGAGGCGAACCGGTGAGCAGTCGCCAGTCCGAGGAGCTGTTCGAGCGGGCCAAGAAGGTTTCCCCCGGTGGCGTGAACTCCCCGGTTCGGGCGTTTCGCGCAGTCGGCGGAACTCCCCGGTTCATGGCCAGTGGGCAGGGCGCCTGGCTCACTGATGTCGACGGCAACCGGTACTTGGACTTCGTCGGCTCTTGGGGGCCGATGCTGCTGGGGCACGCGCATCCGCAGGTAATCCAGGCCGTCACTTCGGCCGTCGCCAACGGCACCAGTTTTGGCACCCCGGCCGAGCCCGAAGTTCTGCTCGCCCAAGAAATTGTCGAGCGCACACCCCTCGAGCAGGTCAGGCTGGTCTCTTCGGGTACCGAAGCGACCATGTCGGCGATCCGGCTCGCGCGTGGTTTCACCGGCCGTGACAAGGTGGTCAAGTTTGCCGGTTGCTATCACGGCCACGTCGATTCGCTCTTGGTCGAAGCCGGCTCTGGGTTGGTGACCCTTGGCGTCAGCAGCACCCCAGGCGTGCCGGCACACGTGGCGGCCGACACGATCGTGCTCGATTACAACGACCCCGTCGCCGTGGACGCCGCTTTTGCTGCCTTCGGCCCCGAAATCGCCTGCGTCATCACCGAAGCCGCCCCCGGCAACATGGGCGTGGTTGCACCCCAACAGGGATTCAATGCCCATTTGGCGAAGGTCTGCGCCCAAAATGGCGCATTGCTCATCAGTGACGAAGTGATGACTGGCTTTCGGGCGGCGCGGTCCGGCTACTGGGAGTTGGACGGGAAAGTCGAAGGGTTCGTCCCCGACCTGATGACCTTCGGCAAGGTGATGGGCGGCGGTTTCCCGGCGGCGGCGTTCGGTGGACGGGCCGACATCATGAGTCAGCTTTCGCCGCTCGGGCCGGTCTATCAAGCTGGCACGCTATCGGGCAATCCGATCGCTACGACGGCCGGTCTGGCCACCTTGGGATTGGCCACCGCCGAGGTCTACCGCAACTTGGCCAAGACCTCGACTCAGGTCCAACAACTCGTGAGCGAGGCATTGACTAACGCCGGTGTCGAGCATGTGATCGGTACGGCCGGCACCATGTTCAGCATCTTCTGGGGCCTGAGTGATCCGGTCACGAATTTCGCCGCCGCGAAACGGCAAGACACGGCCGCATATGCGGCCTTCTTCCAAGCGATGCTCGCAGCGGGTGTCTACTTGCCGCCGAGCGCTTTCGAGGCGTGGTTCGTGTCGGCGGCCCACGACGAGGAAGCCGACTCGACCGTTCTGCCTAAACTTGCCGAAGCCCTACCCGGTGCCGCTGCGGCGGCAGCCGCGGCAGCCCGCAAATGACGAAGGAAACCCAGATGAGTACCCGAACGATCATTCACCTGCTGCGCCACGGCGAGGTTTTCAACCCCGAGGGCGTCCTATACGGCCGTCTCCCGGGCTACGAACTTTCCGACTTGGGGCATCAGATGGCGGCGACTGTTGCCGAATCGCTCAAGGGAAATGACATCACCCACATCGTGGCGTCGCCGCTTGTTCGGGCGCAGCAGACGGCCGAACCGACCGCCAAACTGCTCGATCTGCCGATCGCAACCGACGAGCGAGTGATCGAAGCGGCAAACAAGTTCGAGGGACTGAAGGTTGGCGTCGGCGCCGGCGCTTTCGCCAAGCCGCGCTACTGGCCGTGGCTGTGGAACCCGCTGCGGCCGTCGTGGGGCGAGCCATACAGCGAAATCGCCGACCGGATGCGCGCTGCGGTCGCCGATTTGCGAAAGACCGCGGCCGGACACGAAGGCCTGATCGTTTCGCACCAGCTTCCGGTTTGGATCGCGCGGCGGTCGTTTGAAAACGCCTCGTTCGTCCATGACCCGCGCAACCGCGAATGCAATTTGGCGAGTTTGACCACCTTGACTTTCGACGACGATGAGTTGGTTTCGTTGGTGTACAGCGAACCGGCCGGACATCTGGTCCAGGACTCCTCGGGCAAGTTCGTCGGCGGCGCATGAAAACTCCACGTTCAGCGCGGTTCGGTTTCGTCGTGCTCTTGCTGCTCGCGCTGGTCTCGGCCTGCGTCGGGGGCGTCGACGACACCGGTGACGACGGCTACATCGGTGGCAGCAAGAAGATCGATACGGTAGCCATCCCGGATCGGCAAAAGGCTCCTGAACTGTCTGGCGTCGACCTAAACGGCGACCCGATCAGTTCGGCTGATTTCGCCGGCCAGACAATCGTGGTCAACCTGTGGGGCTCGTGGTGCCCGCCGTGCCGCAAAGAGGCTCCAGTGCTGAAGGAAGCCGCCGCTGCCACAGCCGACCAAGACGTGCAGTTCTTGGGCATTTTGGCCAAAGACGACCCAGCTTCGGCCAAAGCGTTCAACGCCAAAGCCGGAATCACCTACCCGAGCATTCACGACGTCGACGGTCGCAACCAAGCGGCGTTCGCTGACTCGCTGGGCGCGCTTGGTATCCCAACTACTTGGGTCATCGACGCCAAGGGCCGAGTGGCGGCACGAATCACTGACAGCGAACTTAGCGCCAAGACCTTGATCGACATCATCGAATGGTCCAAGACGGACGACCCGGCGTGATCTCAGCCGACGCCGGCGACTGGCTGCTTGAGGCCGCGTCCTCGGGCAACCTAGTTTTAGCGCTGCCGGTCGCGTTCTTGGCCGGCCTAGTTTCGTTCTTCTCTCCGTGTGTGGTCCCGCTGCTCCCCGGTTACCTGTCCTACGTTTCGGGCGTTGCGGTCACCGAACTGGAAACGGCTAGGCGCGGGAGAGTTGCTCTGGGCGCGCTACTTTTCGTCTTTGGTTTTAGCGCCGTATTCGTTGCCAGTGGTGCGCTCTTTGGCGCAGCGGGCCAGCGTCTGTTGCCGTATCAGCGCGAGATAGCCGTCGTTGGCGGCATCTTGTTGATTGTTTTCGGCTTGGCGTTCACCGGTGCATTCGGTTGGCTGCAGCGTGATGTGCGGGTTCATCGGGTACCGCGGGTCGGATTGCTCGCAGCGCCTTTCCTGGGTGTTCTATTCGGTGTCGGCTGGACACCGTGTATCGGACCCACCTTGTCGGCAGTGCTGGTCTTGGCCGGGAACGAGGCTACGGCCGGACGAGGGGCTTTTCTGGCGCTGGTTTACTGTCTGGGTCTTGGGCTGCCGTTCATCTTGGCGGCGATCTTCCTGGGCCGGTTCTGGCAGGTGAGCGGCTGGTTGCGAAGCCACCAGCGGATGGTTTCTCTCGTCGGTGGACTGCTGCTGATCGCCACCGGCGTCTTGTTGGTTACGGGAGTTTGGGAACAGTTAGTGATTTCTTTGCAGCACTGGATTGGCGGATTTGAGGCGCCACTATGAGCAACTCGACCACTGAGCGCGCCTCCGAGTTGGGGTTTGTTGAACTGCTGCGGTGGACGTGGCGGCAGTTGACGTCGATGCGCACCGCCTTGATGCTGCTGCTGCTGTTGGCAGTGGCCGCGGTTCCCGGCTCGTTCATCCCGCAACGGGGGGTCGACTCGCGAGCCGTGCAGACCTACTACGTCGAGCACCCCAAACTCGCGCCGATCTTGGAAAAACTGGGCGGGTTCAACGTCTTTAGCTCGGTCTGGTTCAGTGCGATCTACCTCTTGCTGATGATTTCGCTGATCGGCTGCATCCTGCCCCGAATGCGGGTCTACCTGCGGGCGCTGCGAGCGCGGCCGCCACGGGCACCACGCAACTTCTCTCGTCTTGGCGCCTCGGCCGAGTTCGAGACTGACGCCGAAGTCGCCGAGGTGCTGGGTGCGGCAGAACGGGCGCTTGGTCGCGCCCGGATAGACGTAGTCGACGCCGGCGAAGTCGGTGAAGTTCGGGCCGAGAAGGGGTATTTGCGCGAGGCCGGGAATCTGCTGTTCCACACCTCGATCGTGTTTGTGCTCATTGGCGTCGCGGTTGGGTCCTTGTGGGGCTATCGCGGAAACGTGATCGTGGTCGAAGGTCAAGGGTTTGCCAACTCGCTGTCCCAATACGACGAGTTTAGTTCCGGGACGATGTTCGACCCCGAAACGGACTTGAGCGGCTGGTCACTGCAGTTAGCCGACATGCAGACCAGGTTCTGGGTCGAAGGGACGCAACGCGGCGCCCCGCGCGAGTTCAAAGCACTCGGCACCTATCGGGTCGCCGGTTCGCAAGCCGATTCGGACTTCAACGTGCGGGTAAACCACCCGCTCACCGTCGGCAACGAACAGGTTTTCTTGGTTGGGCAAGGTTATGCGCCGGTGATCCGGGTGACCGACGCTAGCGGCGACGTCGTATTCGACAGCGCGGTCCCATTCTTGCCGGCGGACGCGACCTACACCTCCACCGGCGTGATCAAGGTCCCCGACGCCAACGGCGAGCAACTCGGTTTCCAAGGGTTCTTCTTGCCGACGGCGTTCTCGCCGGGCGCCGACAAAGGATCGATATCGGTCTTCCCGGGGGCGTTGAACCCGCGAATCGGGCTGAACCTCTGGGTCGGCGACCTTGGTCTAGACGACGGCAAGTCCCAGTCGGTCTACGCGCTAAACACCGACAAAATGACCCAAGTCAAGGACGGCGACAAGAACTTCCGAGTCGATCTGGGGCCGGGGGAGTCGCAGGCGCTTCCAGGTGGCGGAAAGATTGAGTTCGTCGAACTCAAGCAGTTTGCCCGGTTCCAGATTGGGCACACCCCGCTGATTTGGCTGCCGTTGGCCGCGGTCTGCGTGTCGATTCTGGGTCTGATGGGGTCTTTGCTGGTGCGACCGCGCCGTACCTGGATTCGGGCCCGGCGGGCGCAATCACGTACCGTTGTCGAAATCGGGGTGCTCGATCGGGTGCCGCGAGATGACGTTCCGGCAGATCTCGAAGAGTTTGTCGATCGACTTCGTGCCGAACTGGCACAGGGAAACAAAAGCTAGGACGAGCAGATGAACACCGAAGAGTTGGCCCAGATTTCGAACTACCTGATGGGGTCGTCGTTTGCAGTCCTTTGCATCGCCTTCGTTTGTCACGTCGGCGAGTGGGTGAGCGCCCGCAAGTTGGCGAAGGTGCCGGCCGGTGCGGCCGGCGAACTGATCGACGACTCGCAAGAGCCGACTGCTGCCGACAAATTCGCCGCGGTGGCTCTATCGCTCACTGTGCTTGCCGCCGGACTGTTAATCGGTGCTTCCGTCGTCCGCGGAATCGCGGCGCAGCGTGCCCCGTTCGGCAACATGTACGAGTTCGGCATGACCGGCACCGCAATCGCGTTGACCGTCTACCTGATCTTGGTCTGGCGTTCGCAAGTGCAGTGGCTCGGCGGGCTCGTCGCGGGATTGAGCATCTTCGTGCTCGGCCTTTCGCTTTCGACCTACGTTCCGGCCGCCCCGCTCGTTCCGGCGTTGAACACTTTCTGGAAGTACATCCACGTCACCGCGATCATGCTTGCCGCGGCCATGTTCATCGTTGGTGCAGCCGCCAGCGCCTTGTATCTGGTCAAGGCTCGTGCCGAGGATCGCGGCACCGTCGGGCCGGTGCTGAGCCGCTTCCCGGCCGCAGCCAAGATCGATCGGCTCGCGTTCACCACCAACGCGATCGGCTTCCCGCTTTGGACCTTCGGCACGTTGATTTCCGGGCCGATCTGGGCTCACCTAGCTTGGGGCCGGTATTGGGGTTGGGACCCGAAGGAAGTCTGGGCGCTGATCACCTGGATCGTCTACGCCGGATACCTGCACGCCAGGGTCACCGCTGGCTGGAAGGGTCGTCGCGCCGCGATCGTTGCCTTGGTCGGCTTCGGCACCTTTATTTTCAGCTATTACATCGTGAACCTGATGGCTTCTGAGTGGGGCATCTTCAGCTACCACACCTACGCCAAATAGGGCTCGTCGCGTAATCTGCAAACTGTGGGCGTGCAGATTGCGGTTTCAAAGCTAACCAAGTCCTATGGAGAACTAACCGCAGTCGATTCGCTTAGCCTAACAATCGACAACGGTGAGTTTTTTGGACTGATCGGGCCAAATGGGGCCGGCAAGACCACGGCGCTAGAAATGATCGAGGGCCTGCGTAAGCCGGATTCGGGTTCGGTCTCGATCGATGGACTCGACCCGTTTGAACGAGAGCCCAAATTGCAACGCCGGATCGGGGTCCAGTTGCAGTCCTCGGCCTTCTTCGAGCGTCTGACCGCGCGTGAACAGCTTGCCACCTTCGCTGCCCTGTACGGCGTGCCAAAATCCCGAGTCGATGAACTTCTCCACGATGTCGGACTAACTGAGAAGGCCACGTCTGCGGTAGAAAAGCTCTCCGGTGGGCAAATGCAGCGCCTGTCGATCGCTTGTGCCTTGGTCCACGATCCGGACGTGGTTTTTTTGGACGAACCCACCGCCGCCTTGGACCCGCAAGCTAGACGGAACCTATGGGACTTCCTGCGCGGGCTCAACCAGTCAGGTAGAACCGTGGTATTGACCACTCACTACATGGACGAAGCCGAGGCGCTTTGCGACCGAGTGGCAATCATGGACGCCGGCAAACTGGTCGACCTTGACACACCGGCCCAGTTGATCCGCAGTTTGAACGCCCCAACCAGAATCCGGTTAGCTGCCGATGCGCTGGAGCTTTCGCAGGCGCGACGAATTCCCCAGGTGGACCAAGTGGAGCAAACCGCCGATGGTCTGTCGATCACTACGCGAGAACCCGGGTCGGTTTTGGTGGAGTTGGCAGCTAGAGACGCGCTCGCTGGACTCAGTGTCAGCGGCGCGACTTTGGAAGACGTTTTTTTGAAGCTAACTGGGCGGGAGTACCGCTCGTGAGCGCCTTCAAGTCGCTCACCCGGGCGATGCTCTTGGGCTTCCTGCGTGACCGAATGACGCTGTTTTGGGCAGTGCTGTTCCCGATGATGTTCCTAGTCCTGTTTGGTGGCATTTTTAACGATCAAACGGCGTCCAAACTCGAGGTCGATCAGGTCGGTTCGGTGGAGTTGCTAGACAACTTGGCAGGTCAAGGACGTGCCGCAGTTGAGCAAACCATGACGATCACCAAAATCCGCGAAACGTCGAAAGCTAGCGCGATCGAAAAGGTGCGAAAGGGCGACCTAGACGCTGTGGTCACGCAGGCCGGAGACCAGACGGTCGTTTACTACTCGGTGACAGACCAGGTCACGGCCGCTCGCGTCCAGGCCACCTTCCAAGGGCTGGTTGACGCTGTCAACGTCGCGCAAAGCGGCGTCGCACCCGAGTTTTCCTTGAGCGTCAAGCAGGTCGAAGACGAGTCGCTCTCGACGATTCAGGTGGTTACCCCTGGCCTGCTCGGTTGGGCGGTGGCGATGAGCGCCACCTTCGGGGCGGGAGTCAACCTAGTCGCTTGGCGAAAGAGCGGTCTGTTGCGGCGACTGCGGTTGGCCCCAGTGCCCACCCGGTCGATCGTGCTGGCGCGCGTTGGCGTGAGTTTGCTAGTTGCGCTCGGGCAGGCAGCGATCTTTATCGGACTTGCTGTGCTTGCGTTCGGCTTGAAACTGACTGGCTGGTGGCCGTTGGTGATTCCACTGGTCCTCGCTGGCACCTTGGCCTTCTTGTCTATTGGCCTGTTGGCGGGATCGATCTCCAAAACGGAAGAAGGAGCCGTTGGCTTGGCCAACTTCGTGGTGCTGCCAATGGCGTTCTTGTCCGGTTCCTTTTTCCCGTTAGACGGCGCTCCTGCTTGGTTGCAATCGGTCAGTCGACTGCTACCGCTGCGGCATATGAACGATGGAATGCTCGACGTAATGGTTCGGGGAATGGGGCCGTCAGCGATTGTGTTTCCGATGATTTTTCTGTTGGTATTCGCGGCCGTTTGTTCGGCAATCTCAGCCAAAATGTTTCGCTGGGATGCCTGATCTGTCCGGCTAAAGTCCGCGCAGGAAGTCGGGATCGTCGTCTGGGCCGGTGGGTCGCGGCGGCTGGCGTCGGGGTTGACCGCTCGCCCGGTCACGGTAAGTGCCGAAAAACAACCAAAGCAACGCTCCGAGCAATGGCAACAGCACGATCACTGCGGCCCAAGCGAGTTTTGGCAGATAGCGAACGAGCGTTTTTGGCGTGGCTAAGACGTCATACAGCGAATACACCAGCAGTACGACTGCGACCATCAGGATTAACGCCTTGCCCATAGCCAGAGCCTACTGGTCGGTCGCTAGAGTTCGATTCATGATCATCAAGTACACGCTCGCTCGGCTGGGGGTTTTCCTCGCGACTTGGGCAGTCCTTTGGGGTCTGGTCAAACTATTGGTCGACGACGGTGGAGCAATCCTCGATGCGGGCGTTTTGCTCGTGGCAGTACTGGTTTCCTCAGTGATTTCTGTTTTCGCCCTAGCGAAGATGCGCAATCAAGTTGCGGAGAAACTTCAGCAACGCGCCTCCTCGATCAATGACCGGATCGAAGAGTCACGGCGAGCCGAAGACGTCGACTAGTTCACTAGCTCAGTTGGCCCCGATTGCCAGCCCGAGCGCCAATCCGATGGCGTAGAGCAGTTCAGCTACGCCGGTGTCTTTGAGCACCGCGATCAAGTCCGGTCCGATGGCGCCGTTTCGCACGGCCACGGCTGCTTTTACCGCGGTCGGCAAACCGACCAACGCCAGCAGCGTCCATGGCGTGAGGGTTGCGGTCCAGGCGATTACGAGCACGAACGCGATCAAGTTCAAGCCGACGAACAGCCCCCGAGTTCGTTGTTCGCCAAGCAGTACCGCCAGCGTGCGTTTGCCAGATTCGGTGTCAGTGTGGATGTCGCGCAGGTTGTTCGCGACCAGAATCGCGCAGGCTAAGGCGCCGACCCCGATACCGCCGGCGACGCTGGCGGAGTTGACCGTTCCTAATTGGACGAAGGTAGTGCCGATCACGGCAACAAGACCAAAGAACACGAACACGCTCAGTTCACCCAAGGCCCGATAGCCGTACGGATTCTTGCCGCCGGTGTATCCCCAAGCCGCAGCAATTGCAGCCGCGCCGATCAGCAACAGCCACCACGACGAGGTAGCGGCTAAGACAAACCCGAGCGCGGCGCCCAAAGACAAGAAGCCCAACGCCGCCGCTTTGACTTTCCCCGGGGCGACCAAACCAGAGCCGACCAAACGCAACGGGCCCACGCGGTCGGCGTCGGTGCCTTTGACGCCGTCGGAGTAGTCGTTGGCGTAGTTCACGCCGATCTGCAGTGCGAGCGAAACGCCGAGGGCCAGCAACGCCTTTTGCCAGACGACGGCGTCGTCGAAGGCCGCCGCACCAGTGCCGACCGCGACGGGGGCGATAGCGGCGGGCAGGGTGCGAAGGCGGGCGCCCGCGACCCAAAGTCGAAGTCCAGTTGGCGTGCTCACTCCGGCGAGTCTAGGACTCTTACAGTTGGTGGGTGACTTACGGGCTAAATCCGGTGTCGGGCGAGCCGGCCGAGGTGTTGAGGCTGCTGCGCGACTGGCTCGCTAAGGCCGGGCCGCCAATCGAGGTGCTCACTTCCGGCAGCACCGGCGAACCGAAGCGCATCGAACTTGCACACTCTGCGATCACCGCCTCAGCCGAGGCATCCCTGGCTCGGCTCGGTGGCCCGGGCCAATGGCTGCTGGCTTTGCCGGTAACTGGCGTCGGCGGGTTGCAGGTCCTAGTGAGGTCGGTGGTTGCTGGCCAAGACCCGGTGATTGCCGCGGACTATCCCAGCATCGCTGAAGCTATCGCCGCGATGACCGGCGAGCGCAAATACGCCTCGTTCGTGCCGACCCAACTGTTTCGACTGATTGCCTCTGGCGAGGTGGCCGTGCTGGCTGAACTGGACGCAATCTTGCTCGGCGGCGCGGCTGCCCCCAAAGAGTTACTTGAGCGGGCCAAGGCGGCCGAAATCAACCTAGTACGCACCTACGGCATGACCGAAACCTGCGGCGGCTGCGTCTATGACGGCGTCGGTCTGGACGGCGTGCAGGTACGCATTTTGTCCGACGGTCGAATCGCGCTGGCCGGACCGATGGTTGTCGGAAACGATGGTGACTGGCTGATCACCAACGACCTTGGTGAACTTTCAGCCGACGGAAAACTGGCGGTGCTGGGTCGAGCAGATCAGGTTGCCGTCAGCGGGGGAGTCAACATTGCGCTTGGTGCGGTCGAGTCGGTGCTGCGCGATGTGGCTGGGGTTCAAGATCTCGTGGTGGTGGCTCAGCCCGATCCCGAATGGGGTCAGAAGGTAGTCGCCTTTGTCGTCGGCTCACTTGATCGCAGCGCGGCAGCGGCGGCGATTGCAGCCGCCGGGCACCCGCGAACTTGGACTCCACGACAAGTGCATCTGCTAGCCGAACTGCCCATGCTGGCGAACGGAAAGCCAGACCGACTGGCGCTGGCGGCAATGAAATAAGAAGTGCCACCGGTGGACTTAGTTGGCACTGGTTGGAATCTGGGGGGACAAACGTGGATACTGTCGTGCCGTGGAGTTTCTCACCTATTCAATTCCGATGCGGTCTCGTTTCCGGGGGCTGGAGAACCGGCAAGGAATGTTGACCCGTGGTGAAGCAGGCTGGGCCGAGTTCAGCCCGTTCCCCGAATACGACCACGTTGCCTCACTGCCTTGGCTGCAATCGGCACTCGAAGCGGCCAACAAGCCGTTCCCCGAGCCGGTTCGTGAAAGTGTGCCGATCAACGGCATCGTGCCGGCAATCGGCCGCGGCGCCGATGCGGCACGGCTAGCAGTTGAGAGCGGCTGCGACACGATCAAACTCAAAGTCGCCGAAGCCGGTGAGTCGCTCGAACTCGACCTCGAACGGCTTGCGGCCATTCGTGACGCCTTGCCACACGCCAAGATTCGGGTGGATGCCAACGGCGCCTGGCAAGTCAAGGAGGCGATCAAGGCGATCGCGAAACTCGATCAGGTGGCCGGTGGATTGGAGTACGTCGAGCAGCCTTGCGAAACCGCCGAAAGCCTGCGCGAGGTGCGGCGAAAAGTGAACGTGCCGATCGCCGCCGATGAGTCGATCCGGCGTGCGGCAGACCCGTTTCGGGTGCGCGACTTGGAGGCCGCAGACATCGCAGTGCTCAAGGTTCAGCCGCTCGGTGGAGTCCGCGCCTGCCTTCGGATCGCCGAGCAGATTGACATGCCGGTTACGGTTTCGAGCGCAGTCGAGACGTCCATCGGACTGGCCGCCAGTGTTGCCTTGGCGGCGGCTCTGCCAGAATTGCCCTACGCATGCGGCATCGGGACAGCACATTTGCTGACTGCTGACGTAGTTGCCGAACCGCTGAAACCTGTGGGGGGTTGCCTGATGGTTACCAGGCCTGAACTAGATGATCTGGCGTACGCCCGGGTCGCTGCTCCCGTCGAGGTCGACGAGCGGTGGCAGGCCCGTTTGGCGCACGTTAGGGAGAGTTTGTGACACAGCAACAATCGGTCGACATTGCTCGCCAGCTGGTGATGGCGTTGTTGGCTCAAGACGTCGCTGACGCTGTTTTGTCGCCGGGGTCTCGCTCAGGGCCGTTGGCGCTGGCACTGCACGCCGCCGATGAACAAGGCCTGTTGCGACTGCACGTTCGAGTTGACGAACGCGAGGCCGGGTTTTTGGCCTTGGGCTTGGCCAAGGCATCGGGCCGAGTAGTGCCGGTCGTGACCACCTCTGGGACGGCGGTGGCGAACTTACATCCGGCCATGCTGGAGGCCTTGCACTCGCAAGTTCCGTTGTTGGCAATCACGGCAGATCGCCCGGCGAGACTGCGCGGCACCGGGGCCAACCAGACCACGGTCCAACCCGGAATCTTCCCCGGGGTCGAGTTCGCTGATCGCGTCTCGGCCATGGCCGGGGCGGTTCGCCTAGGCGGGCCGGTGCACTTGAACCTTGAGTTCGACGAGCCGCTGATAGAACCAGTGCGGTGGGACTTCCCGCAAAAGGCGTGGACGATGACGCCGCAGCAAACTCACCTCTCGCACGAAGTCTCCACCAAACTGCGCACGATCGTGATCGCCGGTGATGACGCCGACCCGACTATCGCTGGGGTTGCCCGCGCTGCTGGCTGGCCGATCATCGCTGAACCGTCCTCCGGTTTGCGTGCGGCAGCGACCGCGATCGCCTGCGGTCAGATTGTGGCCGACGGGCCGCTGGCAGATCGAATCGAACAGATCGTCTGTACCGGCCACCCGACTCTTTCTCGGCCCGTCCTAAAACTCTTGTCCAGAACGGACATTGAGATCATCCACGTCGGCACCCCCGGCACCTTCCCGGCTGCTGCAGGCGCCAACGTCCAGTTCGTTTCGGCGGTGCGAGCCAGCGGTCGCGGCGATGACACCTGGCTGCGGTCCTGGCTGGAGATCGGCGACCGGACTGCCGCTGCGCTCCAGCCTGCCGAACCGCTTGAGGTGGCACGCACGGTTTGGGAAGCCGCCGCGACCGGGCTGCTATTCGTAGGCTCATCGAACTCGATTCGCGATCTCAACCTCGTGGCGCCGGTGCGTGAGGCGGGTCCGCGGGTGCTGGCGAATCGAGGCCTGGCCGGCATCGACGGCACGGTCTCCAGCGCGGTAGGTGCGGCCCTGACAACGTGGGGTCGATCATTTGCGTTGCTCGGCGACCTGACGTTCCTGCACGGCGCAAACGCGCTGTTGATCGGGCCGGCCGAACCACGCCCAGACTTGACCATCGTGGTACTAAACGATGACGGCGGCGGAATCTTTCACACCCTCGAGCAAGGCGCTCCCGAGTACGGTCACGCGTTCGAGCGAGTTTTCGGCACGCCCACCGGCACTTCGATCAAATCGCTGTGCGAGGCGCACGGGGTGCTCCACCGTGAGGTCGAGGTGACCGAACTAGCTCAAGCGCTCGAAAAGAGCCCCAGCCAGATCGAGGTTGTTGAAGTAAAAGTCTCCCGCGCCGGTCGAAGGTCGCTCCAATCGGTTGTTTCCGGTCTAGGTGGGGTCTAGGTTTGGCTAGGCCTGCCCTAGTTAGAAGGAAGCTGCAATGACTGCGACTGTTGGAACCGAGACGGCGCCGACCGCCGGCTCGCCCGCCACCTTTGATTCGACGAATCCGGCCACCGGTGAGGTGGTGGGCACCCACCGAATCGACGGTGCGGCCGAAGTGACTGACGCAGTGGCGGCGGCACGTGCGGCGAGCGGCTGGTGGCAGAACATCGGTTTCGAGGGCCGTAAAAAGTACTTGCTGAAGTGGCGCTCGGTGCTGACTCGTCGGCTCGACGAAATCGCAGACTTGATCCACCGCGAGGGTGGCAAGCCGCACGGCGACGCTCTGCTCGAGGCCGGCTTGGCGATCGATCACATCGCGTGGGCGGCTAAGAACGCCGAGAAGGTGTTGGGCCGGCACAAGGTCTCGCCTGGCCTGCTGATGACCAATCAGGCCTCTTACGTTGAGTACCGGCCGCTGGGCGTCGTCGGCGTGATCGGTCCGTGGAACTACCCGATTTTCACACCGATGGGATCGATCGCATACTCCCTCGCCGCCGGCAACACGGTCGTGTTCAAGCCCAGCGAATACACCCCAACGGTCGGGAAATTCTTGGCCGACACCTTCACCGAAGTCGTCCACGGGCGCACGGTGTTGAACTTGATCACCGGGATGGGCGAAACCGGCAGCCTGCTGTGTACGGCAG
>JAPXRA010000018.1:0-14820 GCA_033813795.1 Aeromicrobium sp.
AAACCGAGCAGTCGCGCGACCTTGTCGAAGGCTTCGCCGGCAGCGTCGTCGATCGTGCCGCCAAGCAAGGTGATGTCGGTGGCGATGTCGTTGACCAGCAAGATTTCAGTGTGGCCGCCGCTGACCAGCAGCGCCACGGTCGGCTCGGTGTAGCGGCCGTGTTCCAACTGGTCGACCGCCACGTGTGCGGCTAGGTGGTTCAAGCCGTAAAGCGGCTTGTCATGCGCCAGCGCCAAGGCCTTAGCAGCCGCTACGCCAACCAGCAATGCACCGGTCAGCCCGGGGCCGTTGGTGACGGCGATCGCGTCGACTTCGCTGACGTCAACGCCGGCTTGAGCGTAGGCCTGCTCCAGCGCCGGAACCATCGCCTCTAGGTGTGCTCGACTGGCCACTTCGGGAACCACGCCGCCGAAGCGGACGTGCTCTTGCACGCTCGAGGCCACCGCATGTCCGAGCAAGGTGGTGCCGCGCACTAGGCCGACCCCGGTTTCATCGCAGGACGACTCGATTCCAAGCACCAGTGGTTCAGTCACGGGCTCTATTGTGCCCGGTACGAGTTTGGGGCTAGGACTTCTGTGCTCGTTTGGCTGCTCGCGCGGCAAGTTCCTCGGTGTCGAGGCGCTTGGCTTCGGCCGGCGTTGGTGCCGTTCCGCCGAAACTGGCCGGGGCCCACCATTGGCCCTGCGGCGGAATCGGATATTCGGCGATCGCTTTGGCCAGGAGTTCTGACATGGCCGCATGCAGCAGTGCTGTCTCAGCCACCGGGTCCTCTCCGGTAACCGGGATCGGTTCGCCGACGTGAAGCGCGATCGTCTTGCCGCGACCCGTCAGGTCCGGTTCGTGATCCTTGGTCTTGATCAGTTGGGTTCCCCAAACCACCATCGGGATCAGCGGCACGCCGGCTTCGGCGGCGGCCCGAACGGCACCGGTCTTCAACTCCTTGATTTCCATCGATCGGCTAATCGTTGCTTCGGGGAACACCCCGACGATTTCGCCGGCGCGGGCGTAGTCGATCGCGGCCAACAACGACTCTTCACCTTGCGACCGATCCACCGAGATGTGATGAAGTGAGCGCATGATCGGACCGGAGATCGGGTGCTCGAACGCATCCTTTTTCGCCATGAACCGCACCAGTCGTTTCGACGGCTGAGCGGCCAGACCGTTGAAGATGAAGTCGACATAACTTACGTGGTTCGATGCCAAGATCGCCCCGCCGGTCTTGGGGATGTGCTCGGTTCCGGAGTACTGGAACTTCATTCCAAGAACTTTGAACAGTGTCTTGGCCGTCACGATGATCGGCGGGTAGGTGAGATCACGCATGCGTGAACCCTAGTGCACAAGTGTTCACTGGATCGAACCTAGTTACTCAGTCGAAGTCCTCAACGATGTGGACAGCCGCCTCTTCGGCACTCGCACCGGCGCCGTCGATACCTACGTCAGAGCCATAAAGCTCGGCCTCAAAGTCTTCGCCGGAACCACCATCAGGGTCAACCAACCGCCCCGAGCGGCGCGAGCCAACTTCGCCGTCGTCTAGGTCGTCTTCACTCCACTCGGCGTCTGGGTCCAGATCCGGTTCTTCTTGGAGTAACCGCTGCTCGAACGACTCGCCTTGGACCGCCTCTTCGGCGGTGGTGCCAAAGCCTTCGCCTGGCGACCACCGTTCAGGCGCGGTCAGGCCCTCATCCAAGGGGTCGCGGGTGTCGCGCCCAAGCAAGGTGTCATCGTCCTGATCCTGGCTCAGGTACTGGGCAGGTGCCGGAGGTTGATTGCGCGGATCACTCATAACTCAAGCGTGCCATGAGATGAGGCGCATGCACATCAAACTCTCGTTCTTGCCGAACGAATCACAAGGGCCAACAGCACCGCCACGGCGAATACCAATGCCCACAGCACGTGACCGGCCTCGCCACGCCGGACGGCTTCGATCACACCCATCCCGACGGTGAACCAGATCGTGGCCCAAACCGCGGCACCTGGCAGCAGGCCAGACAGGTAGCGCGGCAGCGTCATCTTCGACAGGCCAGCGGCGAAATTGATCACCGTCTGCGCCCCGACGGTGAAGAAACTGACGGTGACGACCGGCGGGCCCCAGCGCACCACTTTGGTCATGGCTTCGGTCGTGACGGGACTCAGTTCGCGCCGGTTCGTCCAACCGGCCGCGATCGCCCGGCCGATTCCGTAAGTAGCTCCGGCGCGCAAGGTGACGATGATGAACAGGGCAGACCAGCCCCAAGCCCACGGCCAAGTCCGAATCGCTTCGAGCGCATCGGTCACCGCAGGTCACGTTCCATCAAGATCGCATCGGCGCCGGACTTGTAGTAGAACCGGCGGCGACCAGTCTCGCGGTAACTTGACTTGCGGTAGAACGCCAGCGCGGTGTCGTTGTCGGAGGCGACCTCAAGCAGCATCCGGTCCGCTCCCCTGCTCCGGGCGGCGTCCTCGACCGCCTGAAGTAGTCGTGCGCCCACGCCCTCGCGGCGCGAGCCTAGGCCGACCGCGATCCGCATTAGTTCGGCGTCTGGCGCGAACAGCCTGATCGAGGCGAACCCTTGCACCCCGAATTCATCGACGTGCGCCAGCACGATCCGTTCGCCGTGGATCTCGTCGCCAAGTTGGATCGTGGTCCAAGCGTCTTGGCCGAAACTGGCCCGTTCGATTGATTCGAGCGTGTCCAAGTCACGCATGCTGGCGGCGCGGATCATGCGAGTTTGGTGACGATCTGGGCGGTGGCGTCTGGCCGGCGAAGGTAGAGCGGCTCTAGCCGATACTGCGTTAGTTTGCCGGCGGCAACAGCGTTGGCAAGCACCGCGGCCGAGGGGTCGAGCGGTGCGGATTCAACCCAGGCGAGCTGATCGGCGTAGAGGCGGCCGCCGCGGCCGACGACCGGGAGTGCAAACTCGGCGACGTGACTTGGCAAGTCGACGTTTGGGCCGTCGAGCGCAGCGCCATCGGCCGAATACCTCGACCAGTAGACCTCTTTTCGCCTCGCGTCGGTCGCCACCACGAAGTCAGAGTCGAACTGATCGGCAGCCTCGGCGGCCAAAATGTCTAGCGTGCAGGCACCGTGAGGGGTCAGCCCGAGAGTTTGCGCGAGGGTCAGCGCCGTGACTACGCCAACACGAAGCCCAGTAAATGGGCCCGGACCGACGCCGACTGCCACGTCGGTCAATTCACTCATTGACCTGTTTGCCTCGGCCATTGCTGTCTTGATCGCCGGGGCGAGCAACTCTCCATGCGCCATCGCCCCTTCGCCACTGGCCTGGCCGATTACCGACTGCCCGTCATGGACGGCAACCGAAATTGACGGCGTGGCGGTATCGAAGGCGAGCAGCAGCACGGGTCAATCTTAGTCGCGGGCCGGTCAGCGGTTTTCACGGACGCAATCGCCGGCTAGCCAAGCAGGGTCGAACGCAGTGGCGCGCCAAGCCAGCGCGGCCCGTTCGGTCTGACCGAAATGACCCGCATCTGGTCTGACTCGACCCCGGCCGCGGTCCCCAGTGGGTCGGCCGGTGTTGCCGAACGATTCTCTATCCGGATGCTCAGCCAACTGTTGCTCAACTGTTCGGCCTTACCTTCACCCCACTCGACCACAGTGACCGAGTCGTCGACGGTCGTGTCTAGGTCGATGTCGTCGATTTCGGCCGCGTCACCGAGTCGGTAGGCGTCGACGTGGACCAGGTTCGGGCCGCCAACCAAACTCGGGTGAGTTCGGGCGATCACGAACGTCGGCGAGGTAATCGGCCCGCGCACGCCGAGGGCGTCGCCGAGACCTTGAGTGAAGGTGGTTTTTCCGGCGCCAAGCTCGCCGCTAAGCACCAGCACGTCGCCCGGGGCTAGAAGTCTCGCCACCTTGGCGGCGAACTGTTTCATCGCCTCAGCGTCGGGAATTTCTCGGGCCAGCCACAGCGTCTTGCCCAACTCAATCAGATTGCCCTGCTTGGCAATCGGCGTGTAGAACCGGTGCACCCAAAATCGCAGGTTCTGCGGAAGTTCCTCGCGAACATGCAGCCAGATGCCGTCCGCGCCGCGTTCCTCGGCGAAGTCCTCAGCGACCCCGACCATGGCCGAGGCGACCCCGCGATCACGTCCTTGCGGATCGACGCTGACCCGCTTGAGGCCCAACTGTCCTGGCCGAGACTGATCGAATAAGACCGCCCCAATCGGGTGGCCACGCCGAGTTGCCAAAAGCCCGCCGGCGGTAGACAGAACTTGGGCGACCGACTCGACGGTTTCTTGTCCGGCGGTGCCGGGTGGATCGAGTTTGGGGCGGGCGGCAAAGGCCCGGTGGATCACTTCGACCACTTCGGCGGCCCGGTCCGGGCCCACCGAGGCGACGTCAAGTTCGGTGCTCACGAAATGTCTTTCAGGACGCGTTCGATCGCCTCGGTCACCTGATCTGGCTGCTCGAGCATCACCATGTGGCCGGCGTCGGCCACCGGAACCAGTTCGGCGCCGTGAACGTTTCGCGCGATCCACCGATTGTGCGAGAACGGCGTCATCACGTCCTTGGTGCCGCAAACTACCGATACCCGGCAGCGTTCGAGCGCCTTGAAGCCGGCCGAAAGGTTGAGTTTGACGAAGTTCGGATAGAAGTTCACCACCACCGAAGTCGGCGCCCGCATGATCATTTCGGTGGCCATGTCGATCTCGTCGGCCTGCGCAAACGGGCCGAAGGCGTACCGCTTGATCACTGAGAAACTGTTGAACTCGCGCCCCCAATCCAACGCAGGTGTGGCTGCCTTGATCAGCGGTGCGATGTACTTCAGCGCCGGACTGTTCTTCAACAACCGGCCAGAACTAGTGCTGACCAGCACCACGGCGCCGATTCGCTCACCGAACAAGCTCGGACGGTCGGCGGCCAACTGCATGATCGCCATGGCGCCCATCGAATGGCCGACCAGCACGATCGGCTCGTCGGGGGCGTGGGCTTCGAGCACTCGGAAAAGGTCGTCGGCCAGGTGGGCCAGAGTCGAACTCTTGGGCCCCGAGGTGCCCGAACGGCCATGAGATCGCTGCTCGACAAAAACCATCCGAACGTGGCCGCGCAGCGCGAGCCGTTGAAAGTGCCAAGTGTCGATGTCGCACATCCAGCCGTGCACAAACACGACCGTCGGCCCCGGGCCTTCATCGACTTCAACGTGGATCGGCACGTCGTCGCTCGCGGTCACGTAAAACGACTCGCCACGCACCGAACCGAACTCATTTTCGCCAGAGCGCGCGAGTTTGCGCTGTTCGATCTGCCTGTTCTTCAGCCGAGTCGCCGCCACGCCAGCCAGTCCGGCGGCCGCAAACGCGCCCGCGGTAGCAGCGAAACGACTTGCTGGCGAAGTCATCGTTCTCCTAGATATGTCCGAGTCCATCTACCTGAAAGCCTAGTGACGATCTCATAACTGATCGTCCCGGCTGCCTCAGCCCAGTCCGCGACCGTCGGCTCGCCAGCATCACCGGGGCCGAACAAGGTGACGAACTGGCCCGATTTGGCTGGCAGGTCGCCTAGGTCAACCACGACCTGGTCCATGCAGATAGTCCCGCGGATTGGCACGCGTGAGCCAGCGAACCCGACCTCGGCTCTGCCCATCGCGGTACGGAAAAGGCCGTCGCCGTATCCGACTGGCACCAGGCCGAGGGTGGTTTCATGCTCAGCGACCCAGCGGTAGCCGTAGGAGACGCCGGCGCCAGCAGGCACCCGTTTGACGTTTGCGAGTTGGGCGCGCGCGGTCAAGATCGGCCGCACCCCCGCAACCGGCACCCCCGGGTCAGGGTCAAGGCCATAACTAGCGATGCCGACCCGCACCAAGTCGAAGTGGGCCGATGGTCTGGTCACGGTCGCGGCCGAGTTCGCTAGGTGGCGCACGCCCGGATCAAGGCCGGCAGCGATCATCTGGTCGACGCTACTGCGGAAGACTTTTTCTTGGGCCGCGTTGGCCGGGTGGTCCGGTTCGTCGGCGCAGGCGAAGTGCGACCAGACCCCGGTGACCTCGATTCGCCCCTGCGCCTGCAGTTTTGCGGCGCGAGCGACCAGTTCGTCCCAGTCGACTCCATGGGCGCCGTTCCGCGAAAGTCCGGTGTCTACTTTGAGTTGAACCTTCGCTCGTCCAGCACCGGCGATCTCGTCAAGTTGTTCGACCGAAGATGCGGTCACTTCGACGTCATTCGCCACTAGTTCGACATATGGCGCCCCCGGCGCGGCCAGCCAGCAAAGCAACGGCCCCCGATCGCCGGCGGCGCGCAGTTCTAGCGCCTCGGCCGCGGTTGCCACCCCCAGCCAATCGGCCACGTCTCGGGCGGCGCGAGCGACCGAGACCATGCCGTGGCCGTAAGCGTTCGCTTTGACCACTGCCATTTGTTGCGCGTTGGGAGCGAACCCGCGCAATGCCGCTAGGTTCTGCCGATACTGCTCCAGATCAACTACCAGTTCTGCATTCGCAAACATCGGTTCACCGCCCCACCACGAACCGGGCGAACACCTCGGCCAACGATACGGCCAGTTCGCTGGCCACGAACGGACCATCGATGTCCTCGGCGGCTTGGCCGTGCAGCAGCGCGGCCAGCGTGCCAGCCTCGAAGGCGTCCAGCCCGGCGGCGAGTAGTGAACCGGCCAGCCCGGCCAGGACGTCGCCGGCGCCGGCGGTCGCCAGCCACGACGTGCCACTGAGGTTCACCCCGAGTCGCCCGTCGGGCGCCACCACGACGGTCCTAGGGCCTTTGAGTAGAACGGTCGCTCCGAACCGGTCGGAACATTCGCGGGCGTACCGCAACGGGTCTGCCTCCACTTGAGCCGAACTCAGGTCAAGTAGAGCCGCCAACTCACCGGCATGCGGCGTCATCAAGGCGTCGACCTCGAACGTTTTGGGTAGGTGCTTCAGCGCAGTCGCATCCACCACGAGCGGAACCCCAGCCGCCATCGCGCCAGCGAGCGGCTCGGCCGAATCGACCCCGCCAGGACCTACCACCCAGGCGTCGACCCGGCCAGGCGCGGCCACGACTTCGGGAGCGTGATCGACCACGCGTTGGGCCAGATGCGGTTCACCGGCAAACCGGACCATTCCTGCCGGACCGGCTTGAGCACCCGCTACGCACAAGTGCGCCGCACCGGCGTAGTCGGCAGACCCGGCCGCAATGCCGACGATGCCGCGCGAGTACTTGTGCGAGTCGCGCCTCGGCACCAGCCGACCGACGAACTGTGTGGTGTCGCTGAACTCGAGCACGGCCAGCGGCGGCGCCTCGGCGAATTCCAAACCAATATCGACAGTCGACACCTCACCGGCTAGAGCCGAAGCTGGCCCAAGCAGCAGACCGTACTTGTAGGTCCCGAAGGTCACGGTGTGGTCGGCACGAATCGCCGGACCGGCCAAGGTGCCGTCGTCAACGCCGATGCCTGAAGGCACATCGACCGCCACCACGAACGGGCGCTCGCGCTCAATCCAGTCGGCCCAGTCGGCCGCTTGGCCACTAAGACCACCGCGCCCGCCAATACCGAACAAGGCATCGACGACGTAGTCGTGGCCGTGCGGGTCCTCGACGACGTTCGCTCCGGCGGCCAAGGCCGCGGTAAGCCCGGCCGAGTGCGCACTCGCGCGATCCAACAGGCAAAGGTTCACCCGGTAACCCGACTCCACCAACTGCGCGGCCGCAAAAAGCGCGTCGCCCCCGTTATTACCCGGGCCGACCAAGACCACAATCGTTTCGGTCGGCGCAACCAGAATCGCCAACTTAGCGGCCAGCCCGGCCGCGGCGGTGAGCATCAACGCGTCGAAGCCGACCGCCGCACCCGCGGTGGCTTCGGCGGCGCGGATCTCGGCGGTGGTGTGCGCGGTTAGCACGTCAACTCACTCGACAGTGACCGATTTTGCCAAGTTCCGCGGTTGGTCGACGTCGTGACCAAGCAGGCTGGCAAGTTCGCAGGCGAAAATCTGCAAGGGGACGGTCGCCACCAGCGGTTGCAGCAGCGTCGGCACCTGGGGCAACCAGATCACGTGATCTGCCACCGGCAAGACGATCTCGTCGCCTTCTTGGGCCAGCACGATCGTGCGTGCACCGCGGGCACGAACTTCTTGGATGTTGCTGATGATTTTCTCTTGGAGCTGATCGTGTCCCCGTGGCGGGACTACCACGAAAACCGGAGTGCCTTGGTCGATCACCGCGATCGGGCCGTGCTTTAGTTCGCCGGCGGCGAACCCTTCGGCGTGCAGGTACGCCAGTTCCTTGAGCTTTAGCGCGCCCTCGAGCGCGACCGGATAGCCAACGTGCCGGCCCAGGAACATGAACGACTTCTCGTCGAGGAGTTCAGCGGCGAGCTTGCGCACGTCGTCACTCTGGGAGAGGACATGGGCGACCGCCGCCGGGATCTGCTCGAGTTGCTCAACAATCCGGCCGATCTCGTCGGCGTACTTGGCGCCCTTGACTTGAGCGAAATACAGGGCGAGCAAATAGCAGGCAACCACTTGGGCGAGGAAGCCCTTGGTGGACGCGACCGCGATCTCCGGGCCGGCGTGGGTGTAAATCACCGCGTCGGACTCGCGCGGAATCGTCGAACCGTTCGTGTTGCAGATCGAGAGCACGCGGGCGCGCTGTTGGCGGGCGTAACGGATCGCCATCAGGGTGTCCATCGTTTCGCCGGACTGGCTGATCGTGACCACCAATGTTGACCGGTTCAAGATCGGATCGCGGTAACGGAACTCGCTGGCCAACTCGATCTCGCACGGGATTCTGGTCCAGTGCTCGATCGCGTACTTGGCGACCATCCCGGCGTAGTAGGACGTGCCGCAGGCGATGATGATGATCTTTTCGACCGCACGCAACTCCTCGTCCGACAGGCGCATTTCGTCGAGTTGGAGTCGGCCCGAGGCGTCGTAGCGGCCAAGCAGCGTGTCCGCGATCGCTTGGGGTTGCTCGTGGATTTCCTTGAGCATGAACCAGTCGTAACCGCCCTTTTCGGCGGCCGAGACATCCCAGTCGACCGTGTATTCGGTTACCGCAACCGGCTTACCGTCAAAGTCGGTGACGGTGATCGACTCGGCGGTGATCTCGACTACTTGGTCTTGGCCAAGTTCAATGGCTTCGTTGGTGTACTCGATGAATGCCGCCACATCCGAGCCGAGGAAGTTCTCGCCATGGCCGCGGCCCACCACAAGCGGGGAGTTGCGGCGCGCACCGATGACCTTGTCGGGAGAAAGCGCGTCGGTGATCACTAGGGTGAATGCCCCCTCTAGCCGCCGGCAAACCACTCGGGTCGCTTCGGCTAGATCGGTTCGGCTCTTCAGTTCGCGAGCCAGCAGGTGCGCAACCACCTCCGAGTCTGTCTGGGAGCAGAACTCATAACCTTCGTCTTCGAGTTCGGCCCGCAAGACGGCAAAGTTTTCAATAATTCCGTTGTGCACCACCGCGACTCGCTCGGTGGCGTCTACGTGCGGGTGGGCGTTGGCGTCGGTCGGGCCACCGTGGGTGGCCCACCGCGTGTGACCGATGCCAGTCGTTGATGCCGGAAGCGGGTTTGTGGCCAGCTCGGCATCGAGGTTCGCGAGTTTGCCGGACTTCTTCGCCCAAGCAATGTGATCGCCGTCGACCAAGGCCACACCGGTGGAGTCGTATCCGCGGTACTCCAAACGACGCAAACCCCCCAGAACTACCTCGAGAGCATTGCGTTGGCCCACGTATCCGACGATTCCGCACATGCTGAACAGGATACCGAGTGCGGCGCGCCGAATCTGACTGGCAACAATGGTGTCTATGTCACGCGACCCGTCGCCCTACGTGGAACTGGAACGCTCCGCTTGGGCCGAGCTCGCTCGAGACGCCGTCCAACCCATGTCCGGGGAGGAAGTAGAGCGCTTGCGCGGCGTCGGCGAAGAGCTCGACTTGGACGAAGTTCAGCAGGTTTATTTGCCGCTGACCCAGTTGATCAGTTTGCGAGTGCGCCTTGCCGAAGCGCTCTACCGCGCCACTGAACGGTTCCTTGGCGAGCCGCAACCGGAGCGGGTGCCGTTCATCATCGGCTTGGCCGGCTCAGTTGCGGTCGGAAAGTCCACCACTGCGCGCCTGCTGCGAGACCTGTTGGCTCAACACGAAGACCACGCCAGGGTCGCGTTGGTCACCACCGACGGCTTCTTGCTGCCGAACGAGGAACTGGAACGGCGCGGAATCTTGCACCGCAAGGGCTTTCCGGAGTCCTATGACCAAAAGTCGCTGTTGCGGTTCGTGATGCAGGCCAAGAGCGGTGCCGACCGGATCGAGGCGCCGATCTACGACCACTTGACTTACAACGTCACCGGTGAGCGCCAAGTGCTCGAACGCCCCGATATCTTGATCGTCGAAGGCCTGAACGTTCTGGCGCCGGCTAGGTCGCGTGGGGACGGCTCCCCCGGTCTGGCGATTAGCGATTTCTTCGACTTCTCGGTCTATGTGGACGCCTCCAGTCGCGACATCCGCAGTTGGTACATCAGTCGGTTCCTGCGGCTTCGCGAGACTGCCTTCGCCGACCCGGCGTCTTACTTCCACCGCTACAGCACCTTGACCGACGACGAAGCCGTCACTCGAGCAGAAGAACTGTGGGACTCGATCAACTGGCCGAACTTGCGCGAGAACATCGCGACGACGCGCGGGCGCGCCGACTTGGTGCTGCGAAAGTCCAGCGACCACACCGTCCAGTGGGTCCGGCTGCGAAAACTCTAGCCTTAGAGCGTCTTTACCCACTGGTCTGAGTGGGCCGTCAGTTCATAGCCCAGTTCTTCGTTCACTCGAATCATCGGCTCGTTCGTGGCGTCGTTCCAAGTCACGATTCGTGAGCGTCCAGCGAGCAGATCGGCGGCGGCGACCATCGCTTGGCGTTTAAGTGCAAGACCTAGTCCGTGGCCGCGGTGGGCCGGCAGAACGAGCGTGTCCCACTGGTAGACCACCGTCGATTTGGCCGGGAACAGCAGTTGGGTATGGCCAGCCAAGGCTCCGTCTGGCGCGAGCGCAACCACGGTTTGGGCGGTGCGGTGCTGGCGCCACCACTGGTCGACTTCGAGCCGCAAACGCTCGGCGTCCCAGAACTCGTTTTCGAGATCGGTTTGACCCGAGGGTGCCTCTTGATTCAACAGTTGCCGCAACACGGCGTACTGGTCGATCAAATCCGGCGGCGGCTCACCGCGCCAAGATTGCAATCGGTATCCGTCGCGAAGCTCCACGGCCGCTTGCTCGCTGGGCAGGTTCAACTGGCGTTGGGCGTTGATCGTGTCGAATACAAAACCGGTGGCCAGCGCGAACTCTTTGCCCGGTCCGGTGTCCTCACCGACTGCCCGGGTCGATTCGGCTAGCAGGGTGTTTCGGCCGTCTTCGCCCGCCCGCTTGGCCAACCAGTTCAATACAGCACTTCCGTAGCCTTTGCGCCGGTTCTCTGGCGCAACCGCGATCTCTAAGTAGGCGCAGTTGGTGTTGTCTTTGACTGGCAGGTCAGCCCAACCGACCGCAACGAGTTCACCGTTAGATCTTGCTTCGACCACATCAGTGCGCACGTAGTCGTCATCGGCCAAGATCACTTGCAACTCGGCCGGCAACCAAGGCAAATCGATCGACCGGTGGTTGGCCCGAAGGTAGAGGTCAGCGAATTCACTGAATGCGCCGTGATCGGCCGGATCCGGACTCGCTAGCGTGAGCACCATAAGGGCCAGTTTGTCACTTTTGCGAGCCCGGCGGGGAGTCAGATCGACAGGTTTTGGCGGACGACTTCGCTGAGCCGCTCGGCCAGTGTCTGGGCTTGCTCGGCCGATTCGGCCTCGACCATCACTCGGATGACTGGTTCGGTACCAGAAGGCCTAAGCAACACCCGGCCCGAATCACCGAGGGTGTCTTCGATCGCGCGCACCTCGGCCTGAACGACATCGTTTGAGCCAACTGCGGTGCGATCAACACCGGACACGTTCAGTAGCACTTGCGGGAATCGCTGCATCACCGAAGCGAGCTTTGACATCGCTTCGCCGGTTTTAGCCATCTCGGCGGCCAACTGCAGCGCGGTGAGCACGCCGTCGCCGGTGGTGGCGTATCGGCTCATGATGACGTGGCCGGACTGTTCACCGCCGAGCACGAATCCGCCCTCACGCATCGCTTCGAGCACGTAGCGGTCGCCGACCGCGGTGCGCAAAACTTTGATTCCGGCATCGTCCATCGCCCGGGTGAAACCGACGTTGCTCATCACGGTTGCCACGATCGTGTCGGAGGCGAGGGTGCTTTCGCGCTTACCCTTGAGTGCCAAGATCGCCAGAATCTGGTCACCGTCGACTACCGCGCCAGTTTCGTCGACGACCAGACAGCGGTCGGCGTCGCCATCGAAGGCGAACCCGACGTCGGCGCCATGCTCGACCACGGCACGTTGCAGATCGCCCAAGTGGGTCGAACCGCAGTCTTCGTTGATGTTCAACCCGTCCGGACTCGCGTGGATCGCGATCACGGTTGCGCCAGCGCGCTCAAACGCGTCCGGGCCGGCCTCATGGGCCGCGCCGTTGGCACAGTCGAGCACCACTTTGAGCGGTTCGAGGCGCGTATCTAGCGAGTCGAGCAGGTGGCGCAGATAGGCGCCAAGTCCGGCGTGGCTGTCGCCGATCCGGCCGACGTCGGCACCGGTTGGTCGGTCCCAAGGCTCCTGGAGTCGTTGTTCAATCGCCGCTTCGATGTCGTCGTCGAGTTTGACGCCGCCACGCGCGAGGAACTTGATTCCGTTGTCGGGCATCGGGTTGTGGCTGGCCGAGATCATCACGCCCATATCGGCTTCTAGGAACGAAGTCAGATAGGCCGCTCCGGGCGTCGGCACGACGCCAAGACGATGAACATCTACCCCCGCAGACGCCAAACCCGCGACCACCGCAGCCTCGAGGAATTCTCCTGAGGCGCGGGTGTCGCGGGCGACAACAGCGGTTGGCCGCTGATCGGCAAAGGCGCCAGCCTCACCAAGCACGTGGGCCGCGGCGACCGATAGGTCGACCGCAAGTTCTGCGGTCAGGTCCCGGTTCGCGAGGCCGCGAACGCCATCGGTACCGAAAATCCGGCCCATCGTGTTCGGCTTCGGATCAGCGCTTGCTGTACTGCGGAGCCTTGCGGGCCTTCTTGAGGCCTGCCTTCTTACGTTCCTTGATGCGCGCGTCGCGAGTCAACAGACCGGCCTTCTTCAAGGTCGGGCGGTTGGCTTCAACGTCAATCGCGTTGAGCGCACGAGCCACGCCGAGGCGAAGCGCGCCGGCCTGGCCGGTCATGCCGCCGCCGGTGACGCGAGCGATCACGTCAAAGGAGTCGATTAGGCCAGTAGCGGCCAACGCCTCCTTGGCGATCTGCTGGTGCAGCTTGTTCGGGAGGTACTCCTCCAACGGCTTGCCGTTGACCGTCCAGTTGCCGGTGCCCGGGACGATCCGGACGCGGGCTACCGCTTCCTTGCGTCGGCCGGTCGCCGATCCTGGCGCGATAATCGACTTGATCTCGACGGCAGCAGCAGCGCCGGCGGACTCAGACGTGTAGGCAACGCCTTCGGCGTTAGCGGTGTACTCGACCTCTTCGGTGGTGGACTCGGCCACGATAAACCTACTCTTCTTCGCTTACTGGGAGATCTGCGTGATCTCGAACGGCTGGGGCTGTTGTGCGGCGTGCGGGTGATCCGGGCCGGCGTAGACCTTCAACTTGGAGATCTGCGCCCGACCGAGCCGGTTCTTGGGCAACATGCCACGAACCGACTTTTCGATCGCCTTGCGAGCGTCCTTTTCGAGCAGGTCGCCGTAAGCGATCTGCTTGAGGCCGCCCGGGTAACCGCTGTGGCGGTACACGTTCTTGTCGGTGCGCTTGTTACCCGAGAGCGCAACCTTTTCGGCGTTGACGATGATGACGAAGTCGCCGCCATCCATGTGTGGCGCGTAGGTCGGCTTGTGCTTTCCACGCAGCAGGTTTGCCGCGGTCACGGCAAGGCGACCCAGGACAATGTCCTGAGCATCAATTACATGCCACTGACGAGTGATGTCAGCAGGCTTTGGGCTGTACGTGCGCACGGCATAACCTTCTTGCTACAAATCGGATTCGATGAATCGGGCTTCGGTCGTGAGATCCGCGCAAGCGAGCGCTGGGACACAACGACAATCAAGAATACCTGTACAGGCCCATGCGGGTCAAAACGGGCTCCCAAAAATGGACCTGCCCTCGCGCTTGGCCCCTTCGCGCATTAGGTTGGAGTGGGTCGTACACCCCACGGCCTCATATTTCTGACGTCACAGGAGACCCAAGGTGACCGACAACCAAACGCTGACCATCCGCGACAACCGCACCGGCGAAGAACACGAAGTTGAAATCTTCGACGGAGCGATTCGCGCCACCGACATCGGCAAGATTGGTAAGACCGCAGACGATCCGGGACTTGCCGTTTACGACCCGGGCTTTACCAACACCGCTTCTACCCGCAGTTCGGTTACCTATATCGACGGCGAGCGCGGGATTCTCGAATACCGCGGCTACCCGATCGAGCAACTGGCCGAATCTTCGAACTACCTCGAAGTGGCCTATCTGCTGATCTACGGCGAGCTGCCGACCAAGGAACAGTACGAGTCCTGGGTCCACCAGATCACCTATCACACCTTCGTTCACGAGAACGTAAAAGGTTTGATGCAGGGCTTCCGCTACGACGCTCACCCGATGGGGATGCTGTTGTCGAGTGTGGGGGCCCTTTCTACGTTCTACCCCGAATCGCGCCAGATCAAGGACCCGCAGATTCGGCACGAGCAGATCATCCGGCTGATCGCCAAAATGCCGACGCTGGGCGCATGGGCTTTCCGCCACGCCCAGGGCAAGCCGTACATCTACCCCGACAAC
>JAPXRA010000019.1:0-14483 GCA_033813795.1 Aeromicrobium sp.
CCGCATCCGCCAAATAATCAGACCGAGCGAAATCACCAACACCGGCAGCACAATCAGGAAAACCCCAGAAAGCGGCACGTCTTCTCGCAGCGCCATCACCAAGCCGCCAATGCCGGTGATCGGCGCGGAAACCAGCATCGTCAAACCCATGAACAACAACAACTGGATCTGCTGGACGTCGTTTGTGCTGCGGGTGATCAGCGTCGGCGCTCCGAACGACGACATTTCGCGACTGCCAAACGACTGCACTTTGGTGAACACGCCAGCGCGCAAGTCACGACCAACGGCCATCGCCACCTTCGCGCCAACGTAAACCGCGACGATATTGCAAACGACCTGCAACACCGTGACCGCGAGCATTAGCCCGCCGACGCGCCAAATGTGTCCGACGTCGCCGGTGGCAACACCTTCGTCAATGATGTCGGCGTTCAGGCCCGGCAGGTAGAGCGTGGCGAAAGTTTGGACAAGTTGAAATGCGCAGACCACAAGCACTTGAAGCCAGTACGGGCCCACATATTTTCGAAGAAGCGCAATCAGCACTTACAAAGACTACTCAGAGCAAATCGCGAAGCTCTTTAGGTAACTCAAATTCCGCCGTCGGATCAACCGGCGGCGGGGTCCCTTGGGCGGAGGCAGCACGCTTGGCCGGGTTGCCCGATACGCGCTTGCCCTTCTTGTTCTTCGCCTGCTTGGGCTGGCGTGCTCCGGCTCGTTTGCCCGGGCCGCCCGGCATTCCAGGCATGGCGCCCATACCCGGCATCCCGCCACCCTTGGCCATCTGCTGCATCATTTTGGCGGCTTCAAAGAAGCGGGTGACCAACTGATTGACGTCGCTGACTTGCGTGCCAGAACCGCGCGCAATCCTCGCCCGGCGCGAACCGTCGATCATCTTGGGGTTGTCGCGTTCGGCTGGAGTCATCGAGCGAATGATCGCCTTGATCTTGTCCAGATCGCGCTCGTCGAAGTTCGCCAGTTGTTCCTTGAACTGACCCATCCCCGGCAACATGCCGAGCATCTTGGTCATCGAGCCCATCTTGGACAGCGCTTCCATCTGTGTCAGGAAGTCAGCCAAAGTGAATTTGCCGCCAGCAACCTTTTCGGCAGCCTCTGCTGCTTGCTCGGCGTCGAAGGTCTTCTCGGCTTGCTCGATCAGGGTGAGCATGTCGCCCATGTCGAGGATCCGCGAAGCCATCCGGTCGGGGTGGAATACGTCGAAGTCGTCGAGCTTTTCGCCAGTGGAAGCGAACATGATCGGGCGGCCGGTGACCGAGCGCACCGAAAGCGCGGCGCCACCGCGAGCATCGCCATCAAGCTTTGACAACACCACACCGGTGAAGTCAACGCCCTCGGCGAACGCCTCGGCGGTGCCGACCGCGTCTTGACCGATCATCGCGTCGATCACGAACAAGACTTCGTCCGGGTTCGTGGCCGCACGAATGTCGGAGGCCTGCTTCATCAGGTCGGCGTCGATCGCCAGACGGCCGGCGGTGTCGATGATGACCACGTCATGCAGCGTCCGTTTGGCTTCTTCGATCGCGTCGCGTGCTACTTGCACCGGGTCACCGATGCTTTGCGTACCGGACTCGGTTTGGGCCGTGCCGACGTTGCCGGCTTCGGGCGCAAACACCTTCACCCCGGCCTGCTCGCCGACGACCTTCAACTGGGTTACGGCGTTCGGCCGCTGCAAGTCAGCCGCGACCAGCATCGGCGAGTTGCCTTGCTCCTTGAGCCACTTACCAAGCTTTCCGGCCAAAGTCGTCTTGCCGGCACCTTGCAGGCCCGCCAACATGATCACGGTGGGCGGGTTCTTCGCGAACTGGATTCGCCGGGTTTCGCCGCCGAGGATCCGCACCAGTTCGTCGTTGACGATCTTTATGACCTGCTGCGCCGGGTTAAGCGCAGCACTGACCTCGGCTCCGCGCGCGCGTTCCTTGACGTTGGCGACGAACTCACGAACGACCGGAACTGCAACGTCGGCGTCCAATAGCGCTACCCGAATTTCACGGGCGACCGCGTCAATGTCGGCCTCGGAAAGTTTGCCCTTGCCGCGCAGGGTCTTGAAGGCAGTCTGAAGGCGGTCTTGCAGCGAATCGAACATAGGGCACTAGCCTAACCGAGGCCGCCGATCGCGTTGTTGACCGCGGCACGCAAGTCCTCGGCCGCCGATTCGGTCAAAGCCTGTTGCGAGTCGTCGGTGACATAGAAAACGTCTCGCACCTCGTCTCCATAAGTCGACAAGTGGACGGACCGGATGTGCAAGCCCTGGTCGGCGATCGCCCGACAGACTGTCCACACCAGACCGCGACCGTCCAGCGCGCGCACCTGCACCAAAGTCGCAGACTGCTCCATCGCATCCAACACCGCGACGCTCGACTCCTTGGCTTCCGCCGGAAGTTGATAGGACAACCGGGCGGCTAGGTCGAGACTCCTGTCGAAGACTCGGCTCAGCCGTTCAGTCAAGACCGTGACATCGACGCCTGGCCGAGTGACTTCCCACAGCGAAGTGGCCGTTTTGCCCACCGTGACGCTGCGACAAGACCTGATGTTTAGTCCGGCAACAGTCAGCCCACCGGCCAAATCGGCCAGCAGCCCTCGCCGGTCGGCCGCGACGATAGTCAGCAGCGAACCGTCGTGATGGTCGGCGGTTGAGACGCGGAATTCGCCCGGCGCGCACGAGTCTTGGGGTTCTGGCTGGTTCGCGGGCCAGCCTTCATACGTCACCTTCGGGTCGAGCGCTTCACCGCGGAAATGGTTTCGGGTCTTGGCCACTAACCCTTCGATTAGTGACCTACGCCAACCCGACCATGCAGTCGCCGAAGTGGCGGCCGCATCGCTTGCGGTCAACGCAGCCAACAACGTGAGTCGTTCAACCGAGCCAACCACTTGGGCGACGTTCGCGGCAGTGATCGGGTCTTCGATGTCGCGGCCCGTTGCCACCGTTGGCAATAACAAGTGCTGGCGAACTAGGAACTCAATCAGGCCGACCTCATCAGGCCCGTAGCCCCAACGCGCCGCTATCTGAGCAGCGATCGGGGCACCGACCTCGCTGTGATCACCAGCGTGACCCTTACCGATATCGTGCAAAATCGCAGCGACTGCTAACAAGTCTGGCCGAGCAACCTGACGGTTAAGTTCAGCTGCGTTCACACACGCTTCAAGACTGTGCCGGTCGATGGTGAACCGGTGAACTGGCGAGGACGACCCGCGTAACCGGATTCCGGCCCATTCGGGCAAGAACTTGTCGATCAGTCCGGCGAAGTCCAGTTGCAGCCAAACCGGAATCAGCCCGCGTCCCACCGTTAGCAAATCGGCCAGCGGTTGCTTTGCCAGAGCCACTGACTCAGCCGAAAAGTTCACTTCTCGCCCAAGCCGGTTCAGCGAAGCTTCATTTATCGGAAGTTCGCGCCGGGCCGCAGCTAACGCCACACGAAACAGCAGGTTTGGATCGCTCCTTGGGTCCGCTGTCGGCAGCAAAACAATCTCGCCGTCCAGGGCGCCAACCCCAACCGAGATCTGCTCTATTTGCGGCCCCCCGCGCCGCACCGGACGCCGCGGCGAGCGTTCAAGCAGGTCTAGACGGTGCCACGCCCGGGCGACCAGGTGATAGATCCGCCGACCAACGTCGCGAATGTGAATATCAGCTTCGCCCGCGCGCTGGCCAAGACCAGCAGCAATCTCTGGCAGCAGTTCGGGTAGCAGTTTGTCGCCGCGGCGGCCGGCTGCGGTTTGGAGCAGGTCGCGCACGTCCAACAGTTCGTTGCTCAGTTCATTGACGGTCGCCATCGGCAAGTCGACCAGCCAGGTGGTCGAGATAGCCCGCAACAAGACGGCGTCGCGCAAGCCCCCACCAGAATTCTTCAGGTCTGGCACTGCCTCATAAGCCAAGGGGCCAGAGCGGTCCAACCTAGCGTCGCGATCTTTTCGGGCCGCCGCCAATTGGGTCTTGGCGTCACGGCGCCAGTTCGCCAGCACAGTTGATCGAAGTGCCAGCACGAGCCCGCTGTCGCCGGCAACACAGCGGGCATCGAGCAACCCCATCGCGACCCGAAAATCGCACTGGGCCAGTTCGGTGATTTCGGCCAGCGATCGCACCGAATGATCAAGCGGGACTTTCTGGTCCCACAAGATTGGCCAGAGCTCGCCGGCCAACTTATCTACCCCTTTGGTGCCAAATTGGTCGGCGTGCAACAAGACGACATCGACGTCACTAAATGGCGAAAGCTCGCCGCGCCCGTAGCCGCCGACTGCAACCAACGCCAAGCCCGAGTCGGGCTTTCTAGCGACCGCTGCGAATGCGGCCGCCAAACTGGCGTCGGTTGCGTCGGCACGGGCGCGACGAGCTTGCTGGCTCAGAGCGCTGCTTCGTCCGTCTCGCCGGTACGCACTCGAACTACCGAGTCGACCGGAACAACCCAGACCTTGCCGTCACCGATCTTGCCGGTTTGGGCAGCCGAGGTGATCGTGGAGACCACGGTGTCCAAATCGGCGTCGTCGACCACGACCTCCAGCCGAATCTTGGGCACCAAGGACACGTCGTATTCGGCGCCGCGGTAGACCTCGGTGTGGCCCTTCTGCTGGCCGTAGCCACTGGCTTCGGTCACCGTCATGCCAGCGACACCGGCTCCGGCGAGAGCTTCGCGTACTTCTTCCCACTTGTGCGGCTTGATCACCGCGGTTACGAGCTTCATCTGCTTGTTCTCCGTTCTCAGAGGATGCCGCCGGAAGTACCGGCGATGTCGTAGGCGGACTCTCCATGCTCAGCAAAGTCGATGCCAGCGGTGACTTCGTCTTCTTCGTCAAGGCGCCAGCCGATGGTGTACTTGATCGCCAGCGCGATAACCGTGGTCAGCACGCCCGTCCACACTAGTGCGATCAGCGCGGCCATCGTCTGGTTGATCAGCGAGTCGAAGCCGCCGCCGTAGAACAGGCCGTCAATTCCGCCAGGAGCCGCCGAGGTCGAGAGCAGACCGATCAGCAAGGTGCCGACCAAACCACCGACAAGGTGAACGCCGACGACGTCGAGCGAGTCGTCCAGACCGAACTTGAACTTCAAACCAACCGCCCAGGCACAGACCGCGCCGGAGACCGCACCGATTGCGATCGCGCCGGTGACGCTTACCGCTCCACATGCCGGGGTGATCGCAACCAGACCGGCCACGATGCCCGAGGCCGCACCAAGCGAGGTGGCCTTGCCGTGCAGGAGTCGTTCAACAACGAGCCAAGCCAGCAGCGCTGCCATAGTGGCAACAGTGGTGTTCATGAAGGTGACACCAGTTTCGGTCATGAACTGCGCAGTGTCCTTCGCACCGCCATCGCCCTCGGCGAAGACGATCGAGCCGACGTTGAAGCCGTACCAACCGAACCAAAGCAGGCCAGCACCGATCATCGTGAGCGGCAGGTTGTGCGGCCGCATTTGCTCCTTCGGCCAGCCGATCCGCTTGCCGATGATTAGCGCCAACACGCCGCCGGCGATGCCCGCGTTGATGTGGACCACCGTGCCGCCGGCGTAGTCCTGTGCCGGGAAGTGCTCCGCGATGAAGCCGCCGCCCCAAACCATGTGCGAGAGCGGGAAGTAACAAAGCGTGACCCAGATCGGCACGAAGATCAACCACGCCGAGAACTTGACCCGGTCTGCGATCGCCCCAGAGATCAGCGCCGCGGTGATTACTGCGAAGGTCATCTGGAAGGCAACGGCGATGTAACTGTCCCACTCGACTCCTTCGAGCCCGAACAGCGTGAACGGGTTGGCGAAGAACTTGCCATCGCCGGTGGAGCTATAGGACATCGACCAGCCCCAAAGCACGTAAACGATGCCGACCACGGCAGCAGCCGCATACGACATCATCATCATGTTGAGCACCGAGCGTGCCCTGGTCATACCGCCGTAGAAAAGGGCGAGTGCGGGGATGGTCATCATCAGCACGAGGGCTGTTGCCATCAGCATCCAGGCGTAGTAGCCGTCCATCTGGCCTCCAAGTTCGTTGTACGGACGCGTCTAGCGCCCGAAGTAACATTGGAGGCTTCGAGTTTCGGTCAACGGCCAAAGAGGTTTCGTGTTCGTGACAGAAATCGTGGCGTGTTACAGCCAGGTAACGTACTACTCAAGCAGTGCGTCGACAAACTCCGCGGCGTCAAATGGCGCGAGGTCGTCGGGTCCTTCACCCAAACCGACATATTTGACCGGCACGCCGAGCTCGCGCTGCACTGCGATCACGATGCCGCCTTTGGCCGTGCCGTCGAGTTTGGTCAGCACGATTCCGGTGACGGCTACAACCTCGCCGAAAACCCTGGCTTGGGTTAGCCCGTTCTGTCCTGTGGTCGCGTCGATCACCAACAAGACCTCGGTAACTGGGGCTTGCTTTTCGATGACCCGCTTGACCTTGCCCAGCTCGTCCATCAGGCCGGACTTGGTGTGCAGTCGACCGGCAGTGTCGATCAGCACCACATCGGCGTGCTCGCCGATGCCCTGCTCGACCGCCGAGAACGCGACGCTTGCTGGGTCGGCGCCTTCTTCGCTGCGCACGATCGGCACGCCAACCCGAGCTCCCCAGGTCTGCAGTTGATCAGCCGCAGCGGCGCGGAACGTATCGGCCGCTCCCAGCAGCACGTTCTTGTCCTCCGCGACCAGCACGCGGGCCAAGCGACCAACCGTCGTGGTTTTGCCGGTGCCGTTGACCCCGACCACCACTACAACGCCGGGTTTGCCGTCGGCGCCGGTGGTTTTTAGTGTGCGGTCAAGGTTTACCCCCACCAAGGAGATCAGTTCTTCGCGAAGTACCGCTCGAGCACCAGTGGCGTCGGTGATCCCTTCGGCACCGAGACGAGCGCGCAACTTGTCGACCAGTTCGGTTGTCGGGCCGACTCCAACGTCGGCAGCCAAGAGCGCGTCTTCGATTTCCTCCCACTGTTCAGCCGTTAGGTCGCCCCCGCCAATAAGCGACAACAGCGACTTGCCCAGCGTCGATTGTGACCTCGCGAGGCGACCGCGCAGTCTGGCCAGTCGGCCCTTGGGCTGGCTGGGTTGTTCGAACTCGGTTTCCTCAACCAGCACCCCGGCTTCGAGTTCGTCGACTTCGTCGAAGTCGATCTCGCGAAGTTCTGGGTGTTCGATCTCGCGAGCGGTGAGTTCCTCGAGCACGTCGGGCCCGGGCAACTCACGTCGCTTCGACCCCAAATAGAGCGCAGTGCCAGCACTGAAAACGACAATTGCGCCGGCGATCCAAAAAAGCAGTTCGGTGGTGGTCACGAAGCAACCATATCGAGGTTCACGTCAACGAAATTACGTGTTCGAATCTGGCGAGCACTGGAGCCGAGTGGCTGATCACGATTAGGCTGCGCCGATCGGCTTTCGCCAAGGCGATCACGTCGTCGAGCAAGGCATCAGCGGTTTGCGGATCCAGGTGTTCGGTCGGCTCGTCTAGAAGCAGAATCCGGTGGTCACCCAGCAGCAGTCGTGCTAGGCACAAACGCTGACGTTCTCCACCCGAAAGCCTGCTGCCGTGCTCGCCCACTTCGGTGTCAAGCCCGGCCGGTAGGACTGCCACGGTGTCGCCTAGTCCGGACTGTTGCAGCGCGCCTAGCAGACGCTCATCGGTGGCCGCCGGGTCGGCGATCCGCAGGTTTTCGCGAATGGTCGTGTCAAACACCATGTCGTCTTGGCCCAGATAGCCCAGCACCGAACGCACCTCGGCCGACGCAAGTTGCTCGATTGGGACCGACCCGAGTTTCACCTCTCCATCCACCGGCGACAGCAGTCGCAACAGGGTGTAGGCCATGGTCGATTTACCTGAACCGCTCGCGCCGGTTAACGCGATCGAACCGCCTTCAGCAAGCGTGAAACTCACTGGCTTGGTGGTCGCGGTTCGGTTCCAACCGGCGACGAGGTCGACCAGTTCAAGTTCATAGGACTGCGGCAAAGCCGCTGGGCTTTCTGGTTCTTCGACCGGAGGTGGCGCGCTGGCGAGGGCAGCGAGTCGATCGGTAGCGGCCGACACCAGTGGTCGGACCCGTTCGGCTTCGGCGAGGCCATCCATCGGCTCGGCCAAGGCAATCGGCGCCAGCAGGATCACCCCGACCGCAACCGGGTCAATTCCGGAGCTGGTAGCAGCCAGCACCGCCACCATGGCTCCGGTGATTGCGAGCACGACCGCGGCACCAAGCCCGCCGGTTCCGGCACCGCCGAGTTGGGCCGAACTCGCATCAGCGTTCGCCGACCGCGCCCGCTCACGCACCGGCTCAGCAGCACCGAAGGCGACGAGTTCTCGCGCTGCCAACACCGAGGTTGAGACTTCAGAGGAGAGTCTCCCCTGCGCTTCGACCTGACCGGCTCGAGCCATACCAGTGGCTGAAACTGCCGTGCGAAGTGCGAGCGCACTCACAACTACGCCGGTCAAGATCACTAAACCGGACCACCGGTTGATGGCAGCGATGACGATCACGACGACCGCGCTTGCCGCCAGTCCAGTCACCCAAGGGATTTGGATGCGCAACAGCTTGTCCGGAAGTCGCGCCACATCGGCGACCACTCGACTCACGAGGTCACCACGGCGAAGTCGACCAAAGCCAGCCGGCGCGAGCCGGTCAACATCGACATAAGTTTCGACCCGCTGTTCCACTGCGTCAGCCAGCGCAACATCGTGGGTCGCCAAACGTTCGACATACCTAAATACCGAGCGGGAAATGCCAAAGAACCTGACCGCGACGATCGCCACCATTAGGTGCAGCACCGGCGGCTGTTCGGCCGCACGAACGATCAGCCACGAACCTGTTAGCAACAACCCGATCGCTGATAGTTGCGCTAGGACGCCCATGAAGATGCCAAAACTCAGCCGACTGCGCCGCGAGTAGTTCTTTGCCATCAGTGGACCTCTACAAATCGGTCGGCGCCGGCGATCAGTTCGGGCCGGTGCGACACCGCGAGCACAGTCGCTCCGGTGTCGCGCAAGGCCGCGATCACGGTTGCTTCACGGGCGGCATCCAAGCCGGCGGTCGGCTCATCGAGCAGCACCAGCCACGCCCCATTCTGGATTCGCAGCAACGCCCGCGCGATCGCCAATCGGCGTCTCTCCCCCGCCGACAGGTCGTTTGTGCCTTCGCGAACTTCGCGAGTCAGGTCTAATTCCAGTCCAGCAGAACCCATGGCGCGACGAACATCACCTTCGCTGGCCTCTGGCTGGCCAAGTGCAATGTTTTGGGCCACGGTTCCAGCTATCAACTGCGGCGTCTGCGGAACCCAAGCCACCTGCTGACGCCACTGGACGATGTCGATTTCGTCGACGCTGACGCCGGCGATCGTGGGCGCTCCGCCATCGGCGCGTTCAAAACCGAGCAGAACGTCGAGCAGGGTCGATTTGCCCGAACCCGAGGCGCCAATGACCGCGACGAACTCCCCCGGGTCCAAGGTCAGCGACGCTAAAGCCAACGAGGGCTCTTCTCGGCCAACATGGGTCAGGGTCAAATCTGTGGCAACGATTTGGCTTGGCCCAGCCGGGGCCGGCGTCGTGCCAGTGTGAATTCGGTGATCAAGCAAGTCGAGCAGTTCGGCGGTAGCCGTCGCGCCCTCAGTACTGTCATGGAACATCGTGCCGACCCGGCGCACGGGCAAATAGGCCTCCGGCGCCAGTAGCAGAACGAACATCGCATCGCGAAGTTCGAGGTGGCCTTCGACTACCCGAAGACCAACGCTGACCGCCACCAAGGCGACAGAGATCGTCGCGATCAACTCGAGCACCAGACTCGACAGGAACGCCAGGCGCAGTGCCCGCATCGATTCGCGGCGATGTTCGTGCCCGACTTCTCGGATTCCCCGTTCTTGGCGCCGACCGAAAACCTTCAACACCACGATGCCGTCGAGAACCTCACTGAAGTGCCGGGCCAGTCGCTCCATTGCGGCCCAACGACGCTCGACCTTGTCTCGGGTGAGCAGCCCCACCAGAGCCATGAAAACCCCGATCAGCGGCAAGGTAACCACAACAATGACCGCCGACAACCAGTCGACCGAGGCCATCGAAACGATCACCAAAGTCGGCACCACCAGCGCCAGCGCCAATTGCGGCAGGAACCGGCCGACATAGCCGTCGAACGCGTCCATGCCAGGTCCCAGCAAGGCGACCAGTCGGCCGCTTTGGGGCCTGGCACCAACGCGGCGTGGATCCAAAAGATCATCGACCACTTCGGTTCGAAGTTGCGACTTCACCCGCACGACCGCGCGTTCGCTAATCACCGAATGGCCCCAAGCGATTAGCGCCCGCAGTGCGAACGCGGCAAAAATCGCTACGCCAAACGCGCCGATCTCGTTGCCGACAAATCGTCGTGCGACAACCTCGGCGATACACCAGGAGACGCCGATGATGAGGAGTGCCGTAACGACACCCAACACCACCGACGTCCCAAGGTGTTTGCGAACCGTTGTCGACCGCCGAAGGAATCGAGGGTCTAGTGGTTTCACGCTTTGTCTGACACCGGATCGGGAATGTGATCGACGCTTAGGCGCTTGCGGAACACCCAGTACGACCACGACTGGTATCCGATCACGATCGGGGTGAAGAACACCGCAACCCAACTCATGATCTTCAAGGTGTACGGCGTCGAGGACGCGTTCGTGGTGGTAAGGCTGTAGGCCGCATCAGTGGTCGAAGGCAACACGTCCGGGAACAAACCGACGAACAACATCGCCGCCACGAAAGCAATCGCCGCCGAAGTGCCGACGAAGGCCCACCCGTCGCGTCCCTTAAGGCTGGCACCGAGCGCACCCATGAACGCCAACGCGCCTAGACCGCCGCAGATCCAAACTCCGAGCTGACCTTGGCTCATGCCGGTCCAGCCGATGAAGATGGTCGACAAGCCTGCACAAACCAAACCGACGCGCTGACCGAACACATGTGCCCGCTCACGGATGTCGCCTACGGTCTTGAGTGCCACAAAGAACGCACCGTGGGTTAGGAACACCGTCAAGGTGACCAAGCCAAACAGCAAGGCGTACGGGTTCAACAGGTTGAAGAAACCGCCGGTGTATTCATGTGCCGAATCCAACGGGACACCACGAACGATGTTGCCAAACGCCACACCCCACAGGATCGCCGGAACGAAGGAGCCAATGATGATTGCCCAGTCCCACCGAGCGCGCCAAGTGTCGTCGTCGCGCTTGCCGCGATACTCGAACGCCACGCCGCGAATGATCAACGCCACCAGAATCAACAACAGCGGCAGGTAGAAACCGCTGAACAAGGTGGCGTACCACTCGGGGAAGGCCGCGAACATCGCACCGCCACCGACCAGCAACCAGACCTCGTTGCCGTCCCAGACCGGGCCGATCGTGTTGATCAGCACGCGCCGTTCCTTTTCGTTCTTCGCCAACACGCCAACCAGCATGCCGACGCCGAAGTCGAATCCCTCAAGGACGAAGTAGCCCACGAAGAGCACTGCGATGAGGATGAACCAGAAAGTAGTCAGTTCCATGATTTATCTCCTCAGTACGCGAACGCGAGTGGGGCCTGGGAGTCGTCGTCACGACGCTCCGGTGGATTCGCCGGCGGCAAGCCCTTGCCGATGTAGGTCAAGAGCAGCTTGATTTCGATCACGGCAAGCACGCCGTACAACAAGGTGAAGGTGATCAAGCTCGTCCAAACCTGGGCCGAGGACACGCTCGGCGAGACGCCAATCGCGGTAGGCATTAGGCCGAAAACGACCCACGGTTGACGACCCATTTCGGTGAAGATCCAGCCGAAAGAGTTCGCGAACAACGGCATGAACGGCAGCAAGATCGCGGTGCGAAGCAGCCACTTGCCGGACTTGGTCTCAACCGAGGGCACGCGACCCTTGCGCAACGCCCACAAGATCCAAACGCCAGCAGCCATTGCAACAAAACCCAAGCCCATCATCAACCGGAACGACCAGTAAGTCACCGGAATGTTCGGGGTGAAGTCGGTCAGGCCGCTGTCAGCGAAAGTTTCGGCGTACTCCTCATTGAGCGAGTTGATGCCGCGAACTTCGCCGTCGAAGGAACCGGTCGCCAACTGCGACAGGACGCACGGAACCTCAAGGCTGAATACTTCCTTCGAGCCGTCCAAAGTGCCGATCGTAAGCACCGAGAACGGCGCGCAACTGTCGGCGTCCTCGTAAAGCGCTTCGGCCGCAGCCATCTTCATCGGCTGAACCTCGGTCATGATCTTGCCCTGAATGTCACCGGTGATGACGGTGCCAAGGCCAGCAATCAACAAGGTGACCGCACCGAGTTTGGCTGCGCTGGCAAAGGCATCGACACCCGATTCAGGACGACGAAGCACATGCCACATCGCGATCGCCGCAACGAACGCGCCACCGACCATGAACGCCGCGAACAGCGTGTGCGGCACAGTGACCAAGGTGACCTTGTTCAGCAGGACCGCGGCAAAGTCGGTCAACTCCGCCCGGCCGCGCTCTTCGTTCATCACGAAACCTTGCGGGTTCTGCATGAACGAGTTGGCGGCGAGAATGAAGTAGGCCGAAAGCGCCGTACCGATGGCCGCCATCCAGATTGTCATCAGGTGCAGGCCCGGCTTTAGCCGATCCCAACCGAAGATCCACAGGCCGAGGAAGGTCGATTCCAGGAAGAAGGCGAGCAGTCCCTCAATCGCCAGCGGGGCACCAAAGATGTCGCCGACGAAACGCGAGTAAGAACTCCAGTTCATGCCGAACTGGAACTCCTGCACGATGCCGGTGACCACGCCCATGGCGAAGTTGATCAAGAAGAGCTTGCCGAAGAAGCGAGTAAGCCGCAGCCACTTCTCATCTCCGGTTCGCCACCAGAACGTCTGCATGATCGCCACAAGGAACGACATGCTGATCGTTATTGGAACAAATAGATAGTGGTAGACAGTCGTAATCCCGAACTGCCACCTTGCAAGTTCAAGTGCTGAGTCCACGGATCTGACACTACGTCACCACAGGGTCACTCTCCGTGAATAATGCATGGCCACGCGTTACTCTCGACATGTGGGGGCACGCGCGGTTCAATTTGGTCCGGCCGGGGCACATTTTCAGGCTTCGGACGTAATGACTTGGGCGGACCAAGGTGAGCGAACCCTTAGTGAGGCTCTAGCCGAAGTAGATCTTGTCGTCACCAGTCCACACGCCGCGACCATGGTCCCCGCCGAGTTGGAACCGTGGCTTTCACCAACAGTGGACTCCGGGTTTATTGAGCAATGGGCAGACCACCTGATCGCGGCCGTGTGTCGGCGTTGGGCCCAAATCGATCCGGCGGTGATTTACCTAGAAAACCCCCACCCGTGGTTCGTTTTCGAGCCGAACATCACCCCTGGGGTCTACCGGCCGTTGGTCGACGACTTCGAGAGCGCAGCCCGAGCCGAAACCATTTCGACCGTCAAGAGCCGCGGCGCCGACGTCTACGCTCGAGCCCGCCAAAGCATCCTAGAAAACCTTCAACGCATGACCGCCGGCTCACCGCCTGGGACGATCGCGACAGTATCGGTCCATGATTCCATCGACTTTCGTGGCCAAAGCGGATTGCTCGGTCTATCGAATCGGGGCGACTCGGCTGGCAATTCCCGGCCCGAGGACCCGAACGTCACCATGGAACCCGAACGCCTTCGCCTCCTGGCCGACTCCCACCGCACAGGACTGCGAGTGAGCAGTCACGATCAGGTGGCACTGAACCGGCCACGCATCGGCGGCTATGAAATCGTCGACGCCGCTCGGCGGTTCCCGCAAATCGACGCGGTAAGCGCAGAATTCAGGCGCGAGTTCCTGACCGGTGGGGCTGACGAACTGAGCCCCGAACGGATCGAGAACCTAGCCCAAGACCTGCAGCGCAGCTGGCTGCACTACCGAACAAGCTCCACCAGCACCTCGCGGATCTGATCTGGGACCGGCGTGACTTTCCGGTCTTGGCCAGTGACGTAGACGTGCACGAAAGTGCCAACCGCAGCTGGCGTGGTGACTTCACCTTGGAAGATCGCCAACTCATATACAACGCTCGAGTTGCCCAGTTTGGTGACCGCAATGCCGACCTCGACGTCCTGCGGGAAGCGCAGTTCGCGCATAAACCGACAAGAACTCTCAGCCACGATGCCGTAGGCCGGCAACTGCCGGATGTCCAGACCGGTCGCGGCCATCAGGTAACCGTTCACGGCCGTGTCGAAGTACGAGTAGTACTTGACGTTGTTGACATGGCCGTAGGTATCTTCGTCCTCCCAGCGGGTACTTATCTTGAACGAGGCGGCGTAGCCCGGAACGCTCACGCCGACTCCTCCTCACGCAGTCGCTGGCTGATCACAGCCGAAACACCATCGCCGCGCATCGAAACACCGTAGAGCGCATCGGCGACTTCCATCGTCCTCTTTTGGTGAGTGATCACCAAAAGTTGGCTGTTGGCGCGAAGTTCCTCATAAATCTCGAGCAGGCGGCCAAGGTTCGTGTCGTCTAGGGCCGCTTCAACTTCGTCGAGGATGTAGAACGGGCTGGGACGGGCCTTGAACAGCGAAACC
>JAPXRA010000020.1:0-14183 GCA_033813795.1 Aeromicrobium sp.
GGTAAACCCCCAGCGTGACATCGGCGCATCCCACATCCACGGTTTGCGGGCAAAGGACCTGCTCGACGCTCCCCTGTTTGCTGAGGTCGCTGACGACCTGCTCGAGTTGGTTGCTGGACGCACCGTAGCTGCCCACAACGCCTCCTTCGACATGCGGTTCCTGCACGCCGAACTCAGCCGGGCCGGCTATGCGATAGAACAGCGTCCTTCCGCCCTTTGCACGATGAGGTGGGCCGGCCGCCTCGTCGGTCCGGCAAAACTGGAGCACTGCTGCGAGGCGCTCGGGATCGAACTGTCGAACGCGCACAACGCCCTAAACGACGCCCGCGCAACAGCGCAACTGCTATCGCACCTTGTCGCCATGTGCCCACACAATCCGGACTGGTCTCGCGACGAACTGGCCAGCCGGGAGTTCGGCTGGCCGGCCTCGACCGGTCACGCCGGCACAGCAAAATTGCGGTCTCGCGATGTCATCCCGACTTCTGAGCACGCTTGGCTAGACAGCGTCCTGTCCGCGACTTGGATCCCAGGGGTGCCGGCTGATGAGGCTGGCTACCTTTTGGTGCTCGACCGCGCGTTGTTGGACAGAAAAATCTCATTGACCGAGGGCCGCGAACTCGAAGTGGCAGCGAAGTCTTCAGGCCTGCCACCCGAGCGCATTGAAAAGCTACACCTGCAATACCTTCGGTCCCTCGCCCAAGAAGCGTTAGCGGACCAGGTCGTAACGGCGCAAGAGCGTCTAGGCCTCGAAGAGGTGGCTCACGCACTTCGACTCACCGGGCAAGACATCGATGATGCCTTGGCTTTGGCCATGACCACCGCAAACCCCGAAGCCAGTCAGCATTCGTCCTTCACTTTGATCACCGGTGACCGAATCGTGTTTACCGGCGAGATGAGTCGTTCCCGCGACGATCTAGTTGGCGAGATCGTCGCGGCGGGTCTGTGCTCCGGCGGGGTAACAAAGTCCACGAAACTGTTGGTCACTTCCGATCCGGACTCGATGAGCGGCAAAGCAGCCAAAGCCCGTGCATACGGAATCCCGGTCGTTGACGAGGACACCTTCACCCGATATTTCGATGCCTACCTGTCCTCGAACTCCTAACGGATCAACACCAACCAACCAGACTCCTTGGCGTTGTTACGCCCAACCGAATCATTCACATTTCGCCCGCTAGACGTTCACCTCACCGTCACCAAAGTGCCACCTGCTGCACTTTCCACGCTGCCAAGGTTTCGCCTGTTCTGCACTCACTCCCCCTTGAGGAAACATGCGAAATCAACGGCGCTTCGCCACCACACTTTTGGCCGGAATAGTCGGCTTATCTGGCCTCACCTTTGGCATCGCTCCTGCGGCTATGGCCGCAACGAGCGGGCTGAAGGTAAATGAGGTCGTTTCCGACGGCACCGACTTCGTCGAACTGATCAACACCAGTTCGGTCGCTATCGAACTACAGGGCCTGAAGTTCATCGACGGCGGCGGGGGCACGCCAGTCGATTTAGTAGCCAGCTCGACCCTACTGCAGCCGGGCGCCTACTACTCCTTCGAGCCAAACACCGCTTGGGGCATTGGCCTTGGCAAGGGCGACTCGGCCACGATCTTGGCCGCCGACGGAACTACCGTCATCGACACGGTCACCTGGCCAGCCGGCACTCACGCCACCCCGTCCTATGGCCGGTGCGCCGATGGCACGGGCGCGTTCGTGATTAACAACGTGGCCACGCGTGGCGCAGCCAACGATTGCCCAAATCCGTATGCGTCGATCGCAATCAATGAGCTACGCAGCAACGACGCTGGCGGCGGACCCGACTTCGTCGAACTGACCAACACCGGCGCGAACCCGATCGACGTTTCGTCACTGATGTTCGTTGACGGCGATCCGACTCACGCGCCGATTCCATTCGCCGCACCCGGCACCACTATTGCCCCGGGTGCGTTCTTCTCCTTCGAGACTGACTCGATTAACGGCGGCGCCGGATACGGACTGGGCAAGGGCGACAGCGTCACGATCCTCGACGGCACCACGGTCATCGACACCTACAAGATCGCCGACGGCCAACACGCCACTCCTTCGGTTGGCCGCTGCCCCGACGGCGTCGGCGCGTTCGTCACCACGAACGCCGCTACCATCGCCGCGGCGAACGACTGCCCGGCCGTGCCCGGCGCTGACAAGATCAAGATCAACGAGGTCAACTCCGACCCAGACGACTGGTTTGAGTTGACCAACACCGGCACCAGCGACGTTGATGTGTCGGGTTGGCGCTACTCCGACAGCACCACAGCCACGACGTTTGCGATTGGGGCGAACACGGTCGTTCCCGCAGGCGGCTTCGTCAAGATCGCCTCCGAAGTAGGCCTCGGCAAGGGCGACTCGGTTCACCTCTACCTAGCCGACGGTCTGACCCAACTTGACGCCACCACTTGGCCGGCCGGAACCCACGCAATGTCCTGGGGTCGCTTGCCGGACGGCACCGGCGCGTTCCAGGTTCTCGCGCCCACGGCCGCGGCAGCAAACAAGTCCGCTGGCCCGGTCACCGAACCGCCGGCGTTGGACGCCAATGCAGCCGACATCGAGATCAACGAGGTCTCCTCGCTCAACGTCGGCGACCCGGGCAGCCCCGGCTTCGGTGACCCGATCGAACTGCACAACACCGGCACGCACCCGGTCACGATCGAAGGCTGGAAGCAGATCGACAGCGGGGCCGCAAGCGCCGCCGTCACGCTGACTTTGTCCGACTTGAAGGTTTGGAACGGCAGCGCGTTCGAGCCGGCCACCAGTTGGGTGATTCCGGCCGGCGGCTATGTCACGTTCTCTTCGAAGAAGGGGCTGTCCGGTGAAGGAGATGCAGTCAAGCTCTACGGGCCGAAGGGTGAATCCGAGCTGATCGACCAAATCAGTTACGGCGACGGCGACGGCGGCGTTTCGGACTCCTACGCCTCTGATGCGCGCGCCTTTGCCGCCTGCCCTGACGGTTCGGACGAGTTCTGGCGGGTCACCACCAACAGTTTCGGTCGTTCCAACGCTGCGGCTTGCGAAACCAAATCACGCCGGTTCGAAACCAAAGTCGTCCTCAACGAGGTCTCCAACGTCAGCGCCAAGGCCGAACTGTTGAACACCGACACGGCTGCCGAAGACATCTCCGGTTGGGAACTGGTTGCCGCTGACGGACAGGTGGCCTTCAAGGTGCCAGCGAACACGACCCTTGGCGCCGGCGAGTTCTTCGTCGCCTCCGGCTTGGTCGGGCTTGGCAGCGTTGACTCCCTGGCCATCCGCAACACCGCCGGCGCATCGTTTGTGGCCCACTCCTGGACCGAAGACGGCATCGAGTCCTACAGCCGCTGCGAAGCGTTCGGCACGATCAGCTACGTCGAGACCCCGTCCGCCACTTGGGGCGCTGCGAACGCTTGCCCCAACCTCTCGGCCAGCACCTGGCCCGGACCGGCCGAAGTCATCACCGTTGACGCCAAGGATGCCTTCACCGATCTGGACGCCAACGACGAAGGAGATGTTTCGGGCGTCACCTTCGACCCGGCCGACCCGAGCGTGCTTTGGGCAGTGATGAACAAGGGCCGCCTGTTCAAGATGAAGAAGGTCGGCACGCAGTATGAAACCTTCCCCGAATGGGACGGTGGCATTCCGGTCAGGTTCGCTGACGGCGGCGGCGAACTCGACGCCGAAGGCGTCACCGTCGGCCCGGACGGCGCGATCTACCTGACGTCCGAACGCGACAACTTGCGCGCGAAGAGCACTTCGCACAACAAGATCGCTCGCTATGACGTCAGCGCGGTTACCGCCTCGACCACCCAACTCGTGCCAACCCACGAGTGGGACGTCAACGCTCAGGTCACCACCGGCACCAACCTCGGCCTCGAAGGCATCGCCTATGTGCCGGACTCCTTCCTTGTCGAGTCGAACTGGAAGGTCAACGGCAGCAAATACCAGGCCAGCGATTTTGCCACGCCCGGGTTGTTCGTCACAGCGGTTGAAGGCACCGGCAAGTTGCACTTCTTCTCGCTTGCTAACGGCGCTGCCCCAGTCGAGGTGAAGGTCGAGAACTCCGGCTTCCCCTGGTCGATGGATGTGGCCTACGACGCCGACAGAAAGGCGCTGTGGACTCTGTGCGACGACAGTTGTGGCGGCGTCTACAACTTCCTCCAGGTCGTAGACGGCGACTTCGACGTAACCAACTCCTATGCTCGCCCGGCCGGCATGCCAAACCTAAATAACGAGGGCATGGCAATCGCACCGTGGAGCACCGCGTTCACTGACCAAGTCGAGGTCGTTTGGGCCGATGACGGCGACACCGACGGCCACTCCTTGCGTGCAGGCAAGTTGGAGTTACCGGTCGAAGTGGTCGAACCTCCGGCGAAGTCAGATTCGACGCTCACCGTGACCGCCAGCAAGGTCACCTACGGCAAGCCGACGACGGTTACGGTGAAGGTCGCACCGAGCACCGCTACTGGCAAGGTTGAACTCAAGCGCGGCGCTACTGTGCTTGGGTCGGCGGAGGTGACAGCCGGCACCGCGAAGGTCACCGTCTCGGCCCGCAAACTTCTGCCGGGCTCGCACAATCTGACGGTTTCCTACAGCGGCGACGAAGCCACCAAGGCTTCAACAGCAACGTTGAAGTTGACCGTGGCCAAAGCCACCTCGAAGGTCTCGGCGGTGACCCTGTCGACCTACAAGCCGAAGGCAAAGAAGACCAAGTTGGTCGTCTCCGTGAGAGTCAAGTCCGACACGGGCGTGCCCGCAACCGGCAAGGTTCTGGTCAAGATCGGCAAGCGCACCTACTCGGCCAATTTGGTCAATGGCGTCGCGAAGGTGAAGGTCGCCAAGCAGTCGACTAAGGGCAAGAAAACGCTGAAGATCAGCTACGCCGGCTCCAGCACGGTTGCCCCGGCCAAGGCGGTAAACAAGTCGGTTCGCTGGCGCTAACTACTAAATCGAAATGGTGCCTGCGTGACCTTGCGGTCGCGCAGGCACCTTTCTTTTCGGCCAATAGAACGAGTTAGGTATCACTCAGCGCCCGAGCGGGCTGTAGAACACCAGACCGTTGCCCTTGTTGTCGTAGACCACTGCGCGTCGCTCATGGGCATCGTCATAGGGGGCTTTGACTACCGCTCCCCCGGCCGCCTCAACCGCCTTCGCTGCGGCATCAACGTCTGCGGTCTTGATCCCCACAACCACCTGACCCGGCAGCGGATGATCAATGGAAGTAGCCAACGCAATCGTCACCGAACCACCGTCGAGCGCGGCAAAATGAGTTCCATCGCGGAACTTAAGCGCCAACCCAACCGTTTCGGTATAAAACTTGATCGACTCGTCCAAGTCATCGGTTGACACCAAAATCATCCGGACGTCGTTGTCAGTCATTTGTCGCTCCTTCGGTCTGCGCAAATAGGGCTAAGGCACCTGGAAACAAAATGTTGTTCTCTTTGTGGATGTGTTCGTGCAGGTCCAGTTCCATCCGCTTTAGGCCGTCAAGCATCGCTCGATAGGAACCACAGGCATCCGCCGGAACTTCGTAGTCACCCGTCACTTGGTTGAGCCGTTTGAACAATTCCCCGACCACCATGTGCTCGTCGACCAATTCGGTTACTTGAGTCGAAAGCGTTACCTGCGCGCTCCACTGGCCGGTGCGTTCCATACGATTGATCGCCGGGAACACCGACCGCTCCTCTTTGGTCATATGTGGCTCGAGTTCACCAACAGCAGTAGTGAAGATCTCCAGCACCTCGGCCAGCTCGCGATGCCGGTCGCCATGGACCCGGTGCACCTTTTCCACCAGCGCCAAGAGCCGCGGCATCTCTTCCCACATGTACGCGTGATGGGTGTCCAAAATGTCGTGCGCCAGGGCAGCGTTCTCCCGGCTCGTCGAGGCCGTCGGTTCGACTGCTGCCGGCAAGTCCAAGGCAGCTTGCACGGTCGCTAACTCAACGCCCGCAGCATCTGCCGAATCGGCCAAGGTCTGCTTACCGCCGCAACAGTAGTCCAGCCCGAATCCTTCAAGAATCGATGCTCGGCGGTGATCCTCGATCACCAATTCGGCCAGTGTCGCAGTCCCTAGAACAGCCATATTGCCATCCTAGGTCGCAACTAGGCCACAAACTAAGGTTCAGCTAACACCTCGGCCGCGGGCGGACTGCACCTCGCGCACCCAGTTGAACGAAGACTTCGGCGTGCGCACGAGCGTGTCGAAATCGACGTGAATCAGCCCGAACCGTTGCGTGAACCCGGCAGCCCATTCCCAGTTGTCCATCAGGCTCCAGATGCAATAACCCTGAAGGTCGAACCCGGGAACCGAGCCGTTGGCCAGGTCAGCGGCCACGTTCAGATGCCCAGCTAGGTAGTTAACCCGGTCGATGTCATCGACTGTTCCGTCCGGGCCGACCTCATCGGCAAAACTTGCACCACCTTCAGTGATCACCACAGGTGGTAGCCGATCGCCATAACGAGCAGTCATCTCAACCGCGATTCGCCGCAGCCCATCTGGATCAATCGGCCAACTGAAGTTGGTCTTCGGTAGTCCAGGCCAATCCAGCAGTCGGAACGGCAGGTCTTTGGCTGCCTCAGATTCGCCGTCTGGCGAGTTGCCTTCAAGGTCTGCTCCAGCGGCGACCAAACTCGGGAAGTAATAGTTCAGCCCGTAGAAGTCGATCGGTTCGCTGATGATCGCGAGATCGGCCTTGGACATGTGGCTCACCCGCCGAAGCAAGAAACCGAGGGCAAAACCGAGCCCCTTAGGCACTTCGGGCGACTTGCCCAACAGGACCGGATCGGCAAACAACCGGTTGTGGATGAAGTCCAACAATCCGGCCATCGCCCGGTCCTTCTTGGTGTCTTCAGCAGGTGTGCACGGGGTGTGCGTGTTGGTGATGCCGATTCGGCCCGTCACTGAAGCCGATCGCAGCCCTTGAACCGCATAACCGTGCCCGAGCAACATGTTGCGCGCCACCGCGCCGGCCTTGAACAACTGCTCCTCACCCGGAGCGTGAACGCCGAGCCCGTAACCATTCATCACCACGGTGGCGGCCTCGTTCACCGTCACCCAGTTGGGCACCCGATCGCCGAGTCGCTCACCCATGATCGCGGCGAATTCGCCCAAGCGCTTGGCGGTGTCGCGGTTTGTCCAACCGCCGGCTCGCTCTAGCGGAACTGGCGTATCCCAGTGGTAGAGGGTGGCCATCGGCGAGATGCCGCGCGCTAGCAGTCCATCGACCAGTCGGTCGTAAAAGTCCAAGCCTGCCTGGTTGACTTGCCCCGAGCCATCGGGCTGCACTCGCGGCCATGAAATAGAGAATCGGTAAGTGTCCAGACCGGCGGCCTTCATCAGGTCCAAGTCTTCGTCGAGCCGGTTGACGTGGTCGCAGGTGATTGCCGGCGTCGAGCCGTCGGCAATTCGGCCAGGCTGGTCGGCAAAATCGTCCCAACCGCTACGCCCGCGTGAGTCGGCGGCACCTTCAATTTGCAGCGATGCGGTCGCGGTTCCAAGCAGGAAACCTTCAGGCAGACGTGACGCAAGCTCAGCTGGGTTGGGCACTACTACTCCTTCACGAACGAACCCCGAATTCTCACGCCCATGCCAACGCCGCCCGCAGGCGTGACGGAAACTAAATCAGCGCGACTGGGTCAGTCGTTGAACCCACACCAAGGAGCCTATCTAAGGCCCAGTGCTCTCGGAGTCAGGCCCGAAAACTCTTCCAAATGATCAGCACGAAAATGAAAAGCGCCGACCCGATCGACAACGCTGTCCAAAGTTCGATGTTCGCACTATGCCGGTCGCTGATGATCTGGCTAAACCCAATTGCCCAACCAGAAATCGCCAAGATCAGCGCACCCAGCAGAACTCGGCCGCCGATCGCAGTCGGGACTCCAGGCAACGGTTCTGGCTTTGCCTTTCGCCTCGATGGCGTATGGCGGTGTAGATGCAAGTGATGTGTGACGGACATGTCTGCTCCTTCCGTTCCACGAAATCGCAAGCGATTACACTTCGACGCTACGCCGCAAACGTGAGCATCACAACCGCGTGTCGTATGCAGTCGGCGCGGTCGAGCAATATGCTGACCGGCAGGAGGCGACAAGGATGACGCGACTATCGGGGACCGAGCGGCGAGCCCAAATCTTGGCTGCCGCTAGGGAAGAATTTCTTCGCACTGGGCCCGACGGCGCCAGGATCAGCGATATCGCTGATCGTGCCGGAATCAACGTCGCCTTGTTGTATCGCCACTTCGAATCCAAAGAGCAACTCTTCGACGCGGCCATCGTAGAGCCGTTGATCGAACGACTGGGCCAACTTGTTGACGAAGTCACCGCCCAAGTTACGGACCCGGACGATATTGAAGAACTCACGCGAGTCTTCTATCGCGCGCTGCTGGCGATCTTCTTGGACACCATCGAGGTCCTTGGCGTGGTCTTGTTCAGCGATCGCGCTGCCGGCCATGTCTTCTATCAAAAGACAATCGTCCCGTTCTTGGACAACCTTGTTGAGGTAGTTCGAATTTCAGCAGATCGAGCTCCTCAAAAGTTGAGTCCAGAAATCACCGTTCCGGTGTGCGTCGGAATGTGTTGGGGTATCGCCTTGGACGGTCACTTTCGTGATTCGAGCATCGATTTCGACGTCGCCGCGGCTGCGATCGCGTCGATCACACGACATGGCCTGATCACGACCTAGGCGTCGAGAAAGCAGAGTCGGCCACCGCCACCACTTGTCCTGCTCCTTCAATCCCCAAAAATCCGGCGATCGACCAGGCCGAGGCGTATAGCTTGCCTCGCTGCCAAAGCACGCCCGTGGGCATCGTCACCGCTGCGTAACTGCGAGAACCGTCGGCGGCTACCTTCACTATTCTTCCGATTTGTGCCGGATCAAAGCCGGGACCAGGCTCGGCCGTTGGCGCGTTGTGCAGGACTTCAGAAACATAGAACGTGCCATCTGGCCGAACTGCTACGCCGGTGGGGGAAGTGAACCCGGAAATCGTCTTCAGCACCCTCCCCGTTCGCGCGTTCAAGATGTAGACCCGCCCTTCCCCAGGCGCCTCCCCGGTCAGCGCCGAGACGTAGAGCGTGTTGCGCGGGCCATAGGCGAGGCCGGTCGGAACTGAGTCACAGCCGACAGTCTTTTCGTCGTTGTTCGGCCGGCCCTCGCAAGCACCGGTGTTCACCGTCGGCGGCACGAAATAGGCCGACACCGAACCGTGTCGATTTACCCGCAGGACGGCGTTTGCGCCGCCGTCGGCCACCAGCAGACTGCCGAAGCGGTGGCGCTCGGCAATGACGAAGAAGGGGTTCGACAGCGCATCAAGTGGCGCTCCGTCCGGTCCAAACTGGGTCTGACCGTCTGGGTTGTTCGCTAGTTCGAAAGCCAACAGGTCGGCGTGCTGATGAACCCTGCCGTGGTGGGCTGCGAGTACTGAGGATCCCGGATAGGGCAAAGTCGGCGCGGCCTCGGCCGACTCTTCTGGTGGTCCGCCAGCTTCGCCGGTGACGATAAACGTTCGGTGACCAATTTGGACCGCGCCGCTGGGAGCACCCTCGCCGAGACCACTTACGAGGGTCCGCTTGTTACCTGTTTTTGGGTCGATTGCATGAACCTGGCCGGTGCCAGATTCTGTGACGATCAAGCGCCCGAACGCGGCCGAAACTTCAAACGGCCCTTCTAGGCCTGCGGCTACGACACTTATCGGCGGCTGCGGACTAGGATTTCGATGCGCGAAGGCCGGTGGCGCCACTGCGACTGAAACTGCGGTGGCTGTGGCGAGCGCGGCACCAAGGATGCGACTCGTTCCAATATTCATCTTGGCCCCTAATTGAGTGGGTTTATCCCGAGACCTTGACTTTTTCCACGAAAGCACGTTTGCCGCCGCGATGGAATACGCGCCGAAGGAGAATCTTGCAACGCTTTCACCATCAGCCTCACCGAAAGTCTGCTGTTACATGCGGGGCTTCCCTAACCCCCGCTAGGTGGACTTGAGCGCCCGGATTCCTTGAATCAGATTCACTACTCCGATCACAGCCAAAGCAGCCGGCAAGAGCCAAGCACCACCGTTACCGAGTAGCCGAACAACCAGAAAGACCAGAGCCAACCCCAAGGCGATGGCGGCCACAGTGAACCACTCACGTGCCGAACGCGATTTCGGATCGAAGTAACCTCCGCGCTCCTTGCCGGTCAACTTCGCCAGTCCTTGAAACCAAGCACGATCAGCCGCATCTGCCGACGAGCTCCTTCGACGATCCGGACTTCCAAGTCAGGACGACCTTCGGGCATCTCCACCACTTCTTCAGCGCCGGCAACCATGTTGCGAACGAAAAGCCGCGCCACCATCAGCACGTCCTCGGGGCTCCACTTGTCAATGTTCGGCAGCCGCACCAACACCATCGAAAGTTCAGTTGCGAACAGGTCGAGTTCGTGTCGAATCGCGGCGCGGACGGCTTCGGATCCACCAACTCGCTCACGTGCCACAAATGCAAAGTCGGCCTTGTTCGCTTTGACTGCCGCCACCAATATCTCGGCTGAAGCGTCAATGATGTGGTCAAAAACCTGCGGATCACGTTGCGCGTCTCGGATCATCACTCGCAATGTGGTGAAGCACCGCTCAACCAGCGCAAGCCCGAGTTCGTCCATCGACTCGAAGTGACGGTAGAACGCGGCCGGGACCACACCTGCTCGTTTCGCCACCTGACGCAGGCTGGTTTGGGCGAATCCCTGCTCCTGGCTGAGTTCGAGCGCGGCAGCCAACAATGCAGAACGCGTGCGTTCCTTCTGCTGCTGCCGTGCGTTTACGGCCGTATCGGTCACTGACCAAGCCTAGAGCCATCCCCCGTTTGAATTTCAGTGAACACGTGTTTCAGAACACGGCCACGATTCTTGACTAATCCCGAAGGATTCTGACATTCTTTGGTGAACATGTGTTCACTCAATCGAGAGGTGGGCACCGCACTAGGAGCACAATGGGACTGATCAGAACCGCGCTGGCCTCACCAGCGGTAGCAAAAATCACGTCCCCCCATACCCCCGACGACTACCTGAGCGTGCTCCACCCGATGCTCACCGTGAACGCGGTGCGCGGCAAGGTCGTCTCCGTCACGGCCGAGACCGGATCGGCAAGTACCGTCTTGGTCAAACCAAACCGAACCTGGCAAGGATTCAAACCCGGCCAACACATTGAATTCGGCGTTGAAGTCGAAGGAACGAGACGGGTCCGCGTCTTTAGCGTCTCCAGTTCGGCCATGCGCACCGACGGGCTGATCTCGGTTTCGGTCAAAGCGCACCCAGACGGCTATGTCTCGCAGTTCCTGCACGCCGGACACCTAAAGCCCGGAACGGTAGTATTCCTATCCCCCGCCGCCGGCGACTTCACCTTGCCTAGGCGTGTTCCGGCAGAAATCCTGCTGATCAGTGGCGGGTCTGGCATCACCCCGGTGATGAGTATGCTCCGCACCTTGGCTGATCAAAAGCACCGCGGACTCGTCACCTTCTTGCACTACGCCCGTTCGGTTGAAGACGAGATGTTTACTGCCGAACTCGACGAACTCGCCGGCCTGCCGTTCGTTCGGATGGTTAGGGTCTACACCCGCGAACCGCAGACTGACGCAAAGCTGGTCGGCCGCATCACCCTGGACCACCTGAACCAACTTGGAATCGAACCGGCGAAGACTCCGACTTGGGTTTGCGGACCTGCCGGGCTAATCCAGACGGTCACCGACTTGTACGGCCAAAACGGCGCCGCTGAGCAATTGACAGCTGAGTTTTTCAAAGTCCCCAGCGTCGACCTATCCGCCGCTGACGCAACCGGAACCGTCTCATTCGAATCGAGCAACTGCCACACCGAGAATTCTGGCTCCACCATCCTCGAGCAGGCCGAGGCCGCCGGTCTCAAGCCGCAGTACGGCTGCCGGATGGGCGTTTGCAACACCTGCGCGGTCAAGAAACTGCACGGTGCGGTTCGGCATGTAATCAGCGGCGAGGTCAACGCCAACACCGACGAAACCATCAAAGTCTGCGTCAACGTCCCAGTCGGTGACGTCGCAGTAGAACTGTGAAGGGAAACAATGAAACTTTTTGGACGCAAGAAGTCCGCACCAATCTCTTCGGCGCGAGATCACAACCAAGCCCCTGTGCCACTGGTTGATGTTTACGATCCGAACCGGCCGGCAACAGTCGGCTTGGATTTGATGACCCGCGAGCAACTGGACGAGTTCGGCAATGAACTTGATGCGGTTCGCCAACGGGTGCTCAACGACCTGGGCCAAGCCGACGCCGACTACATTCGCCGAGTGCTTAGGGCGCAAAAGTGGTTCGAGGTGCTCGGTCGAATCGGCATCTTCCTGCCGATTTTCCCACCTGCCTTCATAGTCGGAATCGTGCTGCTTTCAGTCTCCAAAATCTTGGAGAACATGGAGATCGGCCACAACGTCATGCATGGCCAATACGACTGGATGAATGACCCGCTAATCGACGGCAAGCGCTATGAGTGGGACAACGTTGCCCCGGCCGAGGATTGGAAGCACGGCCACAACTACATCCATCACACCTACACGAACATTCACGGGATGGATCGCGATATCGGTTACGGACTCTTGCGGATCGACGAAGACCAACCTTGGTACCCAAGCCACCGATTCAACTTGATCGCTGCCTTTTTCTTGATGGTTTTCTTCGAGTGGGGGGTGATGTATCACGGCCTTGAGATTTCTGACTACATAAACGGCCGAATGAGCAAGGAAGAGTTCAAGGCCCACAAGTCGCGGGCGTTGAAGAAGGTTCGTCGGCAGGTGTTCAAGGACTATGTGATTTACCCTGCGCTCGCGATAGCGCTCGTTCCAATGATGGGCTGGACTGCCCCGCTTTGGGTGCTTGGCGCAAACTTCGCCGCAAACATCGCGCGTAACATCTGGACCTTCCTGATCATCTTTTGCGGCCATTTCCCGGCCGGCGCCGAGACCTTCCACGAAGAGGAGGCCCAGAACGAAAGCCGGGGCCAGTGGTACTTGCGCCAACTTCTTGGCTCGGCCAATATTTCCGGCTCAAACCTGATGCATCTCATGTCAGGCAACCTCAGCCACCAGATCGAACACCATTTGTTCCCAGACATCCCGGCGCGCCGCTACCGCGAAGTTGCCGTTGATGTGAAGCTGCTGGTTGAGAAGTACGGCTTGCGCTACAACACCGGGCCGCTGCCGAAGCAACTTTGGAGCGTCGCGACTCAATTGGCCAAATACTCCAAGAAACCCAGTGATCCGCACAAGGTCGGAAACTCACCGGAGTCAAAAGCGCTACGTAAAGCCAAGCGAGCCGCAAAGGAAGCTGCTGCTGCCTGACCCGCACCGCGCAGCCTAGTCACATCAGTAACACCTGTAACTACGATTTAAGAAATTTGTAAATGTTAGTTGCACTTTGGGTTACCGGCCAATAGCATATGTGTCGTCTATCACATTTGCTCTCGCTTCAAGATTCTTGCGGCGGTGGCACAACTCCCATAGAAGGACACCTTGTGACGAATCTGTCTAACACCCGAAAGGTAGTCGCCATCGGCGCTGCCACTGCGATCAGTGCGGGGGCACTGAGCATGTTCTCGGCCGGTAGCGCTTCTGCCGCCGACACCATGGAACTGTCCAAGCAGCTCACCTACCGATGCAACGTTGTAGCGGGCGGCTTGAACCTCCGCTTCCACAACATTGGCGTTGCGGCTTCGACCGTCGTGCCTTCGACCGTCAAGCCGGGCAAGGTCATCCCCTCGACGGCTGTCAACATCACCTTGACGATGCCCGAGTCGCTACGCGCTTCGACGGTTGACCTGCTCGCCGGTCAATCCGCCGACGGCTCCTCGACCAACTCGTACGTCTCGCTCACCACCGCGGGCCAGACCACGATCGCCAACATCCCGAGCTTGGCTGCGCCGAGCACGCCGATTCCACAAGAAGCTGGCGGAGCTTGGTTGATTCCAGCCACGGGTAACACCCCGGCGATCACCACCCCCGATTACGCCGTTGACAGCGTCGTCTTGGGCATGCCGGCGAAGTTCAACATCACCGCCACGATCATCGACATCGACAACCTGCCGATCCCGGCCACGCTGGATTGCACCGGCCCGGCCGACTTGGTGATGGGTTCGATCCCGGTCGTCATCCCGGAGCCGGAGCCGACCACGGACCCGACCACCGAGCCGACCACGGAACCGACCACCGAGC
>JAPXRA010000021.1:0-14146 GCA_033813795.1 Aeromicrobium sp.
CATCGGCGTGAAGGTCGGTGTCGGAGTTGGCGAGTTGGCGTTGCGCCTCCTGACCGAGGTCGCCAAGGAACAGCAGTCGGCGTTGCCCGACAGTTATCCGCAGCACCAAACTCGCATCGTTGAACTGGTCTTGGGAAGGCGGTTTCGGGCCAGCGGCCGGCCAAAGCACCTCCACCCTGGCGCGCCCGACGCTCAACTCTTGTCCGCGTTGCAAAGTGACGCGTTCGGCGCCGGCCACTCGTGGGCCGCCCGAAGGCCCGACCGCCACCAGATCAACTTGGCGTCCACCGGTTGCACCGACGGCCCCGTCCATGTGATCGGCGTGCGCATGCGTGAACACCAGCAACGCGATGTGATCGATCCGCAGTTGCTGCAAACACTTGTCGATCGCGACTGGATCTGGTCCGACGTCGACCACGATCGCCGCACCCGGCGCCACCGGCACAACAAAGCCGTCGCCCTGTCCCACATCGCAGGCAGCCACAAGCAAATTACGCGGTGGCCAGCCGGGGCTGGGCGGACGAACCAGCGCGATCGCCAAGGCCAAACACAAGCCCAAGAAGACCGCTGGTCGGCTGGCTGCGGCCCAAATCGCCACGGCCACTATCGGCGTGATCAAGATCAGCGTCCACCACGGCAAGCTCCAGCCGATACTGGCACCGCCAAGGCCGGCGCAAAACCGCGCCACGGCCACAATCCACGAGCCAGCCCAAACCGCAAACTCGCCAACGACCGCAGCAAGTGGCGGGCAGAGCAGATCGAGCAGACCGGCAGCCAGTCCGAGTACGGTGGCCGGGGCGACCGCCGGGCTAGCGACCATGTTCGCCGCCACCGCCACCAGCGAAACTTCCCCGCTAAGGAACGCAATCGCCGGCAGGCACGCCAAATGAGCAGCCAACGGCACCGCGACGGCTTGGGCCAATGTTGCCGGCAACCAATTGAGCCGGGCGGCCAGCACCGGCGAAATTGCGATGATTCCCGCAGTCGCACAGACCGACAAGATGAAACCGGGCTGACCGGCCAGCCACGGATCAAACAGCAGCAGTGCCAAAATCGCCCACGCCAACGCCCGCAAACCGGCCGAGGTAGACCCCACGAGTAGGCCCACCAAGGCCACCGACCCCATCACGGCTGCGCGTTGCACGCTCGGTTCAGGCCGTGCCACCAAGACGAACGCCACCACGGTCAAGGCTCCGGCAGCCAGGATCAGTCTTGGCCCGGCCGACCTCGCGCGCAGCCCGAACAGCACGACGGCCAATACGATCGTGAGGTTCGCGCCCGAGACCGCCAGCAGGTGGGTCAGCCCAGTTCGTTGGAATTGCGAATCGGTCTGTTCCGACAACCGACTGTCGTCACCGGCGACGAGGGCCGGCACCAAGGCCGCGCCTTGGTTCGTTCGATGGTCTACCCCACCTGCGATGCCGTCACGCACCCGCGCCGAGGCACGCCACCACCACGGCGTGACCTCAAGTTCGCGCCACGCCAAGATTCGCAACTGTGCCACGTCGTCGAATTGTTGCGCCTGGGCGAGTTTGGCGCGTACCAGCAGCGACTGCCCAGCGAGAAGTTCAGGTTGAGCGCCGGCCAAGAACGCCGAAGCGCGGTGCCGAGTCCGCCAGTGATTTTCCTTGGATTGGAGCTGTTTTATCGTCACTTCCCAGACCGATCCCGGGCCGTTTGGCCCGGTAAACGCTCGGGCATCTTGGCGCAAGGTGACCTCGGCCAGCACGAGCGACTCCTGCTCGGCGAGCGCTGCGATCGGCGAGGACGTGACCGCAACGATTCGCAGTCCGCAGCCGAGAAATACCAAGCTCAGCAACACCGCCGCGAACGCTAGGCTTCGCCGCTTCCAACAGGCAGTGGCGGCCGTCAGTAAGACGAGTCCGGCGACGATCGCCCAGACGGCGTCGACTCGGATGAAGAGCGCGGTGCCCGCCCAAGCCAGCACCGCAGCTGGAACGACACGCAGATCAGATGCGAACCCGGTCACGGATCTCGCCGAGAGTGGCGGCGCCGATCCCCTTGACGTCTAGTAGGTCATCGACAGTGCGAAACGGCCCGTTCTGCGTGCGCCAGGAGATGATCGCTTCGGCCGTGACCGGACCAACGCCAGGCAAGGTGTCCAATGCCGCAGCATCGGCGGTATTCAAGTTGATCTGCACGGCTCCTGCTCCGCCTTGGGCATCACTGCCTACCGGCGACCCGGCGGAGGGCGAGCCAACCAGGATTTGTTCACCGTCGGTGAGTATTCGAGCCAGGTTCAAACTCGTGGTGTCGGCCTTTGCGCGCAGGCCACCCGCGGCGGCGATGGCCTCGTGAACCCGCGCACCCTGGCGCAAGGTGACGATGCCAGGGCGCCGCACCTTGCCGGCAACGTCAATCACAATTTGCTGGCCCGAAGACTGCGCTGGGACACCGCTCGCCTTCGCCGACCGAAGTTCGGCGGTCGGCGCAAGCGCGACCTCGGCTGGCCGCCCAGCCAGCAACCACCAGGTCAGCAGCACCGCGGCCGCGACCGAAACGGTGACCACGAGCCGAAGATGAACCAGGCGCACCGGCTTGACCGACCGCTGGCGCCGACGTCGGCCCGGTTCAGGTTGCTCCAGATCAGACAAGGATGCGTCGAAGTTCGCCCGCAATTCAGCCAATCTGGATCGCGCGATCTCGGCACGAGTTTCTTGCGGAGCCTTGACCATAAAGCGACGATAGGTCGCACGGTTAGCCAACCGGCGGGCTAACTTTTGGGCTGTGCAGCGTCCTTTGGATCGTGTAGCAACTGTGGAAAATCGTGACCGCTAACTGTGATCGCGATCGTGCCGGGGCCAACATGGGCGCCAATATCGGCGCCGATCTCGTTTACCGGAACCGCCTCGCAGCCAAGCCTGACCGCCAACTGCGAACCCAGTTGCTGTGCCACTTTCTCGTTTGCGAGGTGCTGAATCCCGATGTCGTAGCCGCCAGGTCGGGCAGTGGCCGCCTCTACAGCCAGATCAGCCAACCGGGCCAGCGCCTTGGCCGAGGTTCGCACCCGTTCTAGCGGTGCCACCAAGCCTTCTTCGATGGTCAGGATCGGCTTGACCGACAGCGCCGAACCAATCAAAGCGGCGGCGCGACCGATTCGGCCTCCACGGCGCAAGTGTTCGAGTGTGTCCACATAAACGAATACGCGCGAGGACTCGGCGGTGCTCCTCGCCGCGGCTGCGACTTGCTCAGTGCTGCCGCCAGCGGCCGCGACCCGCGCGGCCATTCCGGCGGCGAAACCGGTGGCGATGCCCACTTGCAAAGTGTCGACTACCTCAACTGGCACGTCGACTCTGGTGGCGGCCAAACGGGCGGCGTCAACTGTGCCCGAGACGCGAGAACTCAAGTGCACCGAAACGATCGAGTCAACCCCGGTGGCAGCCAGCGCCTCATAGACCGAGGCGAACATCTCCGGCGCCGGTCGTGAAGTGGTGATTGGAACCGAGGCTTCCATCGCCTGGGCGATCATCGCCGACGACACGTCGACCCCATCTTGATAGACCCGCGCGCCGATGATTACTGCTGTGGGCACGACCGTAATTCCTTCGCGCGCCGCATCATCTGGGTCGAGCGAAGCGGTCGAGTCGGTGACGACGGCAACGGTCATGAGTTCACCATATCTAACCTCGGTCACCGCCCAAGCGACGTTCAACCCAGCGTCGGCAAAGTGGCTAGTAGACGTCTTGGGCGTAGCGGCCAGCTTCGGCCAGTTCGGCCAGCCAGTCCTTTGCCCCCGCAGGAGTCAGCCCGCCGTGTTCACCAGCGATCTTCAACAGAGTTGACTCCACGTCTTTGGCCATCCGGCTGCGATCACCACAGACGTAAAAGTGGGCGCCTTCGTCGAGCCAGCGCCACAACTTGGCCCCATTTTGGGCCATCTTGTCTTGGACGTAGATCCGGTGTTCTTGATCCCTCGAAAAGGCAGTGTCCAGGTTGGTCAACACACCGTCGGCTCGCAGCTCCTCGAGTTCGGCGCGGTAGTAGAAATCGGTGGCGCTGTTGCGTTCGCCGAAGAAGACCCAGTTCTTGCCGTCGTGCCCCTTGGCTGCCCGGTCACGCAAGAAGCCGCGAAACGGGGCGATTCCGGTGCCCGGACCGACCATGATCGCGGCTCGATCAGCTTCGGTGGGCGGTCGAAAGTGTCGCTGGCGCTGCACAAAAATGGGCACCTGATCGCTGGCGCGGTCGGCCAGAAAGGACGAGCAAACCCCGTGGCGCCATGGCCCATGGACGCGGTGTCGAACCACCGATACGGTGACTTCGACCTCTCGCGGATTCTCCACCGGGCTCGATGAAATCGAGTACTGCCTTGGCGTGAGCGGCTTGAGCACTGACAGCCACTCGTCGACACTGGCCAAGACCGGGTACTCGCGCACCACGTCGATGAGTTGTCGCCCCCAGGCCCAAGAGTCGAACTGTCGCCGATCGTCCTGGGCGACCAAACTAGCCAAATAGGAACCGCGGTGTCGTTCAGCGATGAGCCTGGCTGCCGCCGGCGTGATCGCGGCCAAATCGTGACTGGTGGAAAGCAGATCGACCAGCCGCACCGGATCGTGCTCGGCATCGACGGTGGAATCTGGGTCGAGTCCAGTCAAATTGAGCCAAGCCTCGACATAGTCCGGATCCATTCGCGGCACCACGGCAAGCGCGTCACCGGCCTCATAACTCAACGTGTCGGGCGGCAAGGCGAAGCCGAACCGGCGGACCTCCTTGGTCGAGCCCTCGGCGGTGAGTCGCTCATTTCGCACCAGTTCGCTCAGCAGTGGCCGATTGCGGCCAAACTTCGGTTTGCTCGCCACAGTCGAGCCGGCCGCCGCTGTACTCGCCGAGGTTGCCACACCCGAGGCCGCCAACTTGTCGCCGACGGTGCCGATCCACTTGCCAGCCGCCTGGTCAAAGTTCGGTTCGCAATCGGTTCGCGGCGCTAGGGTGTTGGCGCCGAGTTCGGCTAGACGTTCATCAAGTCGGCGACCGAAGCCGCAGAAGTCGGCGTAGGCCGAGTCCCCGAACGCCAAGACGCTGTAGGTCAGTTTCGACAGGTCCGGCGCCGAATCGGCCGACAGGTCTCGCCAAAAACTGACCGCTTCGGCGGGCGGATCGCCATCGCCGGTGGTGCTGGTGACGAACAGCACCGTCGAGCCAAGATCGGCCACTGTGGCCTCACCGATTGAGCGCGCCACGGCCGAGATCCCCCGAGCTTGCAGCGCTTCGACCAGTTCAGGAACGTGGTCTTCGACTCGACCGGTTTGCGAGGCCCAAAGCACCGTAACTGCGGCAGAGCTGGCTTCCGCTGGCGCCAGTTTTGCCAAGATTTCGTCGAACCATTCGCGCGCCGGACCCCAGACGGGCGCGGCTGCCGGAAGTTTCGCACCCGTTGCGGTGACCGCGGCCAAGTAGCCGGCCAGCCAAGCCGTCTCTTGCTCGCCGACTTTGATTCCGGTGGGCAGATCGGCCAGTTTGATCGGCGCGCGTTCGAGTCTGACGGCACAGAATTTGAACTCAGGTTGAAGTGAGATCGGGTCGACCGCGTCGCTGGTGAGCGCGTTTACCGCCAGCAGTTCGCCAGTTTCTTCGCCCCAGTGAATCGGCGCAAAACAGTTCTGGGGTAGAACCCGATCGGTGATCACTGCCGGCAGAATCGCTTCGCCACGTCGCGAGACCAGCCGAACTTCACTGCCTTCGCCGATGGCAAGTCGCTGCGCGTCGATTGGGTTGATCTCGACGAACGGACCAGAATCGAGTCGGTTCAGCCGAGCGACTTTGCCGGTTTTGGTCATGGTGTGCCACTGGTGCGGCAGTCGGCCGGTGTTGAGCACGAAGTCAAACTCAGCATCTGGTAACTCTGCCGGTGCCAAATGCGGCCGAGGATGGAATACGGCCCGGCCGTCTTCCAGCGGAAACGCGAGCTTCGGTGAGGTGCCGTCGGCGCGCACGAGCCGCCGCTGACTAACGCCGTCGTTTAGATAGCGAATCGGGTTTCTGGCTTCACCGTTCGGCGGGCACGGCCACTGCATCGGTGTTCGCCGCAGCCGGTCGTAGTCGATTCCACGCAAGTCGTAGCCGGTATCGGGATTAGCGAACTGGCGGATCTCGTCGAATACGTCGGCGGCCGATTTGAATGCGAATGCCTCAGCGAACCCGAGCCTTGAGGCGATCTCGGCGATGATTTGCCAGTCCGCCATTGCCTCCCCTGGCGGTGCCACCGCCGGTTGGCAGAGAGTCAGGTTTCGCTCCGAGTTGACCATCACCCCGTCGGTTTCAGTCCACATGGCAGCCGGCAAGGCGATATCGGCAAGTTCAAGAGTTTCGTTCTTGGCGAAGATGTCCTGAACGACCACCAGTTCGGCGTTTGACAAGGCATCGAGCACTTTTCCCCGGTTCGCCATCGAGTGCGCGGGGTTGGTGCAGATGATCCACACTGCCCGGATCGTCTTGTCACCGAGTCGCTCGAACATGTCGACTGTGCCCAGCCCGGTGTCGTCACGAATCGTGCCCGGAGCCAGGCCCCAGTTTTTCTCACAAAACTCGCGGTCTTTGGCCGATGCCACGGTGCGTTGCCCCGGCAGGCCTGGGCCCATGTAGCCCATTTCTCGACCGCCCATGGCATTCGGCTGACCGGTGAGCGAGAACGGCCCCGAACCGGTTCGGCCAATCGCGCCAGTCGCCAGGTGCAGGTTGCAGATGGCGTTGGTGCTCCAGGTGCCGTGAGTCGACTGATTCAGGCCCATCGTCCAGCAAGTCATCCAATTGGCCGACTCGCCGATCCAGGTGGCAATTTGGCGCAAATCATCGGCGGCTATGCCGGTGAGTTCGGCGACGTGCTCTGGTCGATACTCCTTGGCCAAGGCCGCCGTGTCTTCCCAGCCTCGGGTGGATTCGGCAATGAACTCGTAGTCGATCGCCTCGTTCTCGATCAGCAGGTGCAACAGTCCGTTCAGCAGGGCCAAGTCAGTTCCGGGGCGAATCTGACAAAACAGGTCGGCTTTCTCGGCCGTGGCGGTGCGCCTCGGATCAACCACGACCAGTCGGGCACCGGCCTTGACCCGTTCCATCATCCGCAGGAACAAGATCGGGTGCGCGTCGGCCATGTTCGAGCCGATCACCAAAAACAGATCGGCGTTGTCAAAGTCGTCATATGAACCTGGCGGGCCATCGGCGCCGAGTGATTGCTTGTATCCGGCGCCGGCACTTGCCATGCACAGACGCGAGTTTGATTCGAGGTTGATCGTGCCTAGATAACCTTTGGCCAGTTTCGTTGCCAAGTACTGCGCTTCGAGCGACATCTGGCCAGAGACGTACATAGCCACCGAATCTGAGCCGTGCTGCTCAATGATTTCGCCAAACCGCTTTGCGGCCTCGTCCAAGGCTGTTTCGAGGCTCACTTGGGCGCGTTCACTGTTTCGGTCGGCGCGCACCGAGGCGAACTCCATTCGGCCCGGGGCGGCCAATAAGTCGGCGGTGGTCGTGCCCTTAGTGCACAAGCGGCCACCGTTGGCGGGGTGATCGGCGGTGCCGACAGCGCCGAATACTTCTGGCCCGTTTGGTCCGGGTTGGACTTGCAAGGTCAGCCCGCAACCGACACCGCAATACCCACAGGCGGTCCGCACTGCCGTCGGGGGTTTGCTGGTCAAAGTCATGTCAACTAGACGGCGGCAGCAAACTGACCTGAGACCGCGACGGTGTAGCGCTCGATGACCAGGTCAACCAGCCGATCGTCCGGCGCCCGTTCGTCCAACAGTGGCGCGGTGACCACGTCGGCACCGGCCTTGGTGAGTTCATCGTGAAAGTGCCCCGGCGCAAGCAAATAGGACGCCACGAACACCCGGCCACCGGCTCTTCGGGCAGAGTCAACGACGCCTGCCAAGGCCGTGCCGCAGTGGCCCACATGGCCAAGTGGGACGATCCGGCCGAGCCGCTCCGACAGCAGCGCTGCGGCTTTACTCATCGCTGCGACTGCGGCCTGGTCACTAGAGGCCGAGGCCCCCAAGACGACTGAGTCGTCCTCGGTGAAACCAGCTTCGGCTAGCCGTTCGACCAAGATCTGGATCAACGCCTCGCTCGGACCTAAAGGCTCAGTAGCCAAAAAGTGGTCGCGGCCTTTCACAGCTTGGGCAATGTCGTGGTGAACGTGATAGCCAGGTGAAAGCAGCAACGGAACGACGACTGCGGCTCGGCTCCCGGCACGATCGAGCACCGTTGGGAGCGCCGGAGATTGGACGTCGACGAAGGTGTCCACGACTTTTACGTCATGAAGTTTGGCGCGAACCGCCGCCACCAAGGCCGCCACTGCAGCCGAACCACGGACCGAACTTGTGCCGTGGCTGCACGCCACGAGTACCGGATTTGACTTGGTCATGCGTCCTCCTGAGGTTCGAGTACTTGGAGTCGGTAGCCGCGCTTGACGATGGTTTTTAGCACCACTCGACCTTGAACGGCCTCGCGCAAGCGGGCAATGGCCACGTCCGCAGTGTGCGACTGAGTGGAATCCCCTGGCAGCGCAGCCAGGACCTGTTCGCGGGTAAACACCGCGCCGGGGTCGCTGGCCAGGAGTCGCAGAATCGCCAAGCCGGACGGTGAAACCGGCAAGATCTCGTGGTCCAAGGTGGCGCTGGTGGCGTGTATCCGCAAGCAGCCGTCAGGCAGGTCGATCCCGAGGTCGTCTCGGGCGAACCACATCACGATCGTTCGCACCAATGCACCGAGCCGGCCACGATCAGGCACCAGCGGGTCGAAGCCAGCCACGATCAGCGGTTCGGCGGTTACTGGTCCCACTGCGGCCAGCACTAGGCGGCCACAGTTCGCGAGCGCCAAGGCCGCGTCGAGCCCGCCTTGGCGGCGCAACTCGGCCAACCAGGCCGAAGCGCCCGGGGCCGAAGTGAACGCGACCGCATCGAAGCCGCCATCGACTACGTCGACCACCGACTGCTTTACCGCAACTAAGTCCGGTGGCGAGCCCCAGCGATAGACCACCAAGGTCACCGTCTGGGCACCCGCGCCAGTCAGGGTGCTCTCGAGTCCGTCGTCGCCGGCGCCGTGATGCTGGACCGCAATCCGTTGACCGCTGACACCTTCGGCCACCAAGTACTCGGCCATTTCCCGCGAGGTTTCCGACTCGGCAACCCAGTCCGCGACTAGACCGGCAGCCTGAATCGCGCCCCTTGCCTTCGGTCCACGGGCCACGATTCGCGATCGCCGCAAGACCGCGAGCAACGGTTCGAGCAGATCCACCGATTCGGCCACTTCGAGCCACCCGCGAAAACCGATCCCGGTAGTGATCACCACGATGCGTGGCGGGTCAGCGATGAGCTCTTGAGTCCGCGCCACCAGGGTCGCCTCATCGATGTGGGACTCGACCCCCAGCGTGGCCGCGACGTGCACTTGTCCGCCGCGACGCACCAGTGCGCTAGCAAGGTCGGTCGAGCGGCGTTGCGCGGTGACCAGAATCCTCGTGCCAGCCAACACCGGACCGTGTGGGATCACGCGCCGCTCCGGCGCAGCCAGACGACTTCGTCTTCGACCTTGACGTCCCAACTGCCCAAGCTGACCTCGGGATCGTCGAGGCACACGCCGGTACGCAAATCGAATGCTTGCTTGTGCAGCGGCGAGATCACCACCGGCACCTCGGCTCGACTGCCAACTAGTCCGCGAGCAATCACGTTGGCACCGGTGAACGGATCGCGATGACCAACGGCGCAAACTTCGCCGCTGGCTAAGCGAAACACGGCCACTTGCTCATTGCCCACCAGCGCGGCGGCACCGCGGTCGATCCACAGTCGGTCAAAGTTGCAGACCGGGGTCCAGTCGCATCCGGCTAGGTCTTGGGCTTTGGCATCAGCGATGGCAGAACTCATGCTTTTGCCTCCTCTTGGCTTCGGATCGGGAGTTTGTCGCCGGCGATGATCACCGGATCGGCGGGTCGCCGTTGACCGCGCTCGATGACGTATTGCAGGTCCGGGTCGCCGGTGTCAGGTGCGTTTACGAAGGCACCGAACTGGGCGAGCTTTTCAGGATCATTTAGCGCGTCGGCCCACTCGTCGGAGTAATTCTCCACGTGTGCGGCCATTTGTGCGTCGAGTTCAGCCCCGATTGACAGTGAGTCGTTCAACACAACGTCCTTGACGTGTTCGATCCCGCCTTCGATGCTTTCGATCCACGGTGCGGTTCGCTGTAGTCGGTCCGCGGTGCGCACGTAGTAGAGCAAGAACCGGTCGATTGCCTGTACTAGCTCTTCGGTACTGAGGTCCTCGGCAAAAAGTTGAGCGTGCCGGGGCGTGAACCCGCCGTTGCCGCCGACGTACATGTTCCAGCCGTTGTCGGTCGCGATCACGCCGACGTCCTTGCCGCGAGCTTCGGCGCACTCGCGGGCACAACCGGAGACACCGAACTTGATCTTGTGCGGCGATCGCAGTCCGCGGTAGCGAAGCTCCAGCGCGATCGCCAGTCCGACCGAATCGCCGACGCCGAATCGACACCAGGTTTCACCCACGCAGGACTTCACCGTGCGCAGGCTCTTGCCATAGGCGTGGCCGGACTCAAAACCGGCATCGACCAACTTCTTCCAGATCGCAGGAAGTTGGTCGATCCGCGCCCCGAACAAGTCGATTCGCTGCCCGCCGGTGATCTTGGTGTACAGGCCGAACTCGGCTGCAACCTCACCGATCACGATCAGACCTTCTGGGGTGATTTCACCGCCGGGGATCCGCGGGACGACCGAGTAGGTTCCATCTTTTTGCATGTTCGCCATGACGTGGTCGTTGGTGTCTTGCAAGCGAGCGTTTTCGCGGTCCATCACGTGACCAAGTCCCAGCGAGGACAAGACCGAGGCGGCGACCGGGCGGCAAATGTCGCAACCGGTTCCGCGACCGTGCTTGGCCAGCAGTTCGCTAAAGGTCGAGATGCCGCCGAGTGCGACGACTTCGTAGAGTTCACGACGACTCAAATCGAAGTGCTCGCACAAGGCGTTGGAGACTTCGATACCTTGGGCGGCCAACTCACTGGTGAGGATTTGCTTAACCAAAGGCACGCACGAGCCGCAACTGGTGCCCGCTTTGGTGCACGCCTTGACTCCAGCAAGGTCAGTGCAGCCCTCGCCGGTGATTGCACATCGAATTGCACCGGCAGTGATGTTGTTGCAAGAGCAGACCACCGCGTCGTCAGGCAGTGCGCCGGTCGACGGCGGTTCGATCCCGTCCGGCATCAGCCAGGCCGACGGGTCGGAGCCAAGCGCATTGCCGACCATCGGTCGCAAGTTCGTGTAGGCCGAGGCGTCACCGACCAGCACGCCGCCGAGCAAAGTGGAGGCGTCGTCGCTCATCACGAGCTTCTTGTAGATTCCAGCCAGCGGGTCGGCGTAGACCACTTCGAGGCTGCCACCTTCGGTAGCGAAGGCGTCACCGAAACTGGCCACGTCTACCCCGAGCAACTTGAGTTTCGTCGACAAGTCAGCACCAGTGAACTCCGCCTTGCCGCCTAGGAGTCGATCGGCGACGACTTCGGCCATCGTGTAGCCGGGGCCAACAAGTCCCCAAACTCGATCGGCGATGCAGGCAACCTCGCCGATCGCCCAGATGTGTTCGTCACTCGTGCGACAGGCCGGGTCGGCCATTACACCGCCGCGTGGGTGGACTTCGAGCCCGGCGTCCTTAGCCAATTCATCGCGCGGGCGGATGCCGGTGGCGAACACCACCACGTCAGCGGGCACCGAATCACCGTCGGCGAAAACCATCTTGCCGACCTTGCGGGTGCCGCGTCCGGTTTTGAGGCCCTTGGTGGCGGTGGAGGTGCGCACCTTCACGCCGAGTGCTTCGATCAACCGGCGCAAAGCCTGACCGCCGCCCTCGTCCACTTGGACCGGCATGAGGCGATCGGCGAACTCGACCACGGTGCATTCGGCGCCGAGTTCACGCAAGGCGCCGGCGGCTTCGAGTCCCAGGAGTCCACCGCCGATAACCGCTCCGTTTATTGGGCGACCCAACTGGCGGGTGCGGTCGTTGACCCACGCGCGCAGTTCGGCGACGTCGTCGACCGTGCGATAGACGAAGCAACCTGGCAAGTCCGCGCCGTCAACCGGCGGCACTGTGGCGTACGAACCGGTGGCCAGCACCAACTCGTCGTACTCGACGTCGCGGCCAAGGACCGTGACTGTCTTGGCCTCGCGGTTGATTTCGCTAACCCGAGCGTTGCGGTGCAACCGGACGCCTGGGGTGTGCCAAAGGTCTTGGTCCCCAAGCAACAGATCGTCCGGGTCGGGCACCGTAAAGAAGGAGGTCAGGGCCACCCGGTCATATGGCGGGCGGCTCTCCTCGCCGAATACCTCAATGTCCCATTCTTCGGTGGCGCCGCGCTCAACCAAGGCCTCAACGAGGCGGCGGGACACCATTCCGGCACCGGCAACTACGAGCTTCTTACGGTTCATGGCATCAGCCTGACCTGCTCAGATTTCACAGCCCATCGCCTTAAGTAACGTCCACGGCACGTTTCGGTTACATCGACCCAAGTGAAGGTGTGAGGACTTTTTTCCAGTTCGGTTACCTAGGAGCGACTGCGGACGAAATGCGGCCTTTCTAGGTTCAGGCCAACCCGTCCCCAGACTGTAGGAGGCAAGATGACCTCGTCGCTGCCAACCGAACTCCAGCCAGAAGCTCCACGTTCTGCCGCTGGCTCGGCCAATGCCCTGACCCACCGACCCGGCCGCTGGATCGACGGCTGGAACCCCGAAGACCCCGAACAGTGGAATAGCGTCGGCCGCCCAATCGCCCGGCGGAACTTGATCGTTTCGGTGTTTGCCGAGTTCTTCGGCTTCATGATGCTCGGGGTCTGGAGCATCGTGGTGCCGAACTTGGCCGCCGCCGGTTTTGAGTACAGCACGAACCAGCTCTACTGGCTGATCGCGGTGCCAGGCCTGACTGGGGCCGCGATGCGCATCCTGTACACCTTCATGGTGCCGGTGTTCGGCGGCCGCAACTGGACGGTTATTTCCTCACTGCTGCTGCTCTTGCCCGCCTGCGGGCTCGCATGGGCAGTCAGTAACCCGGACACTTCGTTCGCGATGATGCTCTTTGTTGCGGCACTCGCGGGCTTCGGCGGCGGAAACTTCGCCTCATCGATGGTCAACATCTCGTTCTTCTACCCGCAGTCCGAGAAGGGCAAGGCGCTGGGCATCAACGCCGCCGGCGGCAACCTCGGCACCGGAATCGTGCAACTCGTGGTGCCGCTAATTATCGTTTCGGGCGCGGGGATCGCCCTCGATCGAGCCGGTCTGATCTTCATTCCGGCTGCCATCTTGTCTGCGTTGGCCGCCTTCTTGGTGATGAACAACCTGTCGAATGCGCACTCGGACCTGAAGAGTTACGCCTTCGCCGTGCGCAACCGACACACTTGGATCCTGTCGTTCCTCTACATCGGCACTTTCGGTTCGTTCCTCGGGTTCTCGCTTACCTTCCCGACGTTGATGAAGTCAATGCACCCAGACGTGCCGATTCAACTGGCCTTCGTCGGCGCAGTCACAGGTGCGCTTTCTCGACCGCTCGGCGGCGCCTTGGCCGATCGACTCGGCGGCACGAAGGTTTCGATGGTCTCCTATGCGGTGATGGCCGCAGGCGTCGTCGGCTTGGTGCTCACCTACCAAGACGCCGGATTCGCGTTGTTCCTCGGACTGTTCTTGGTCTTGTTCGCTGCTGCCGGTATCGGCAACGGTTCGGTCTACCGGATGATTCCGATCGCGTTTCAGATCGGCGCCGACACCGCCGCCAAACGAGACCTCGGCCACCGTGCCGCGGCCGGTTGCATCGGCATCGCCGGCGCGGTCGGTGCCCTTGGCTCCTTCTTCGTGCCACGTACCTTCGCTTCCTTCGGCATCGACGGCGGCTTGTGGATTTTCGCCGCGGTCTACCTGGTGATGCTGGTGGTCGCTTGGGGCGTCTACGCCCGCCCGGGCTCGCAGATCGCCGCCGAGAAGGTCTGATTCCCAACAAAAAGCCGGCTTGCTCCAGTGCTGGAGCTAGCCGGCTTTTTGTGGTTCAGATGACGATGCTGACCAGTTTGGGCGCGCGCACGATCACTTTGCGCACCGGCGAATCGCCAATGGTTCGCACCACGTTCGGTTCGGCCAACGCCAACTCGGTCA
>JAPXRA010000022.1:0-13665 GCA_033813795.1 Aeromicrobium sp.
GGTTCAGTTGGTACAGGAGTACCGAGCGGCCAAAGCCGACGCCGGGGTGATGGACTTCTCCGACCAGATGGCGTGGGGCGCGCAATTGGCGAAACTGCCAGAAGTTCGTCAGTCGTTGGAGGAACGCTTCGACGTGGTCTTGCTAGACGAATACCAAGACACCTCGATCGCGCAGCGCGATCTATTGCAGGCATTGTTCGCTGGCCGTCCGATCAGCGCCGTGGGGGATCCGGCTCAAGGAATCTACGGTTGGCGTGGCGCAGCCTCAGGAAACTTGACTGGCTTCCTTGGCGATTTCCCCGACGCAAATGGCGAGCCGGGCAAGTTGTTTCACCTAGACGTGACGCGGCGCTGCGCCCCCGAAATCATCGACCTCGCCGGCTATGTCGCGCGCGACTACTACGCCAGTGTTGCCAACGTCGTGACGGCGCTGAAGGCTGCCGCGGAGAACAAGTCGGGGCAAGTGTCGGTGGCTTTGCACGACACGATCGAGGCAGAGGTGCAGGCCGTCGTCGATCAGGTGCAGGCGGCGATAGATCGTGGGACTGAACGCAAGAAGATTGCCGTCTTGGTGCGCACCACAAACGAGAACGCCGAGTTGGTTAGACAGTTGCGCGAACGTGGGATCCCAGTTGAAATCGTCGGCCTGACTGGTTTGTTGAATCAACCCGAGGTCGTCGATGTGCTTTCAGTGTTGGCGATCCTCGACGATGTGACCGCCAATCCGCAGATGCTGCGCCTCTTGACTGGCGCAAGATGGCGAATCGGTGATCGAGATCTGGCGTTGCTGGGCAAACGAGCCGTCGAACTTGGTCGAGTTTGGACCGAACGCGCCGAAGAATCTACTGATCCAAAGGTGAGGCTCCAGCAAGCGCTGGACCAGGCGACCGCCGGTGTGGACCCGACCGAAGTGATTTCGCTGGCCGAAGCGATCGAGTCACCTGGCCAGTTGGCGTATTCGGCCGAAGCTCTTGCTCGGTTCGAGCAGTTTGCGAAAATGTTGCAGCGCCTTCGCCGGCACGCTCACGAGCCGCTGTTGGATCTGGCGCGTCGCGTAGTTACCGAACTGGATCTCGATGTTGAGTTGCCGGTTGCCGGGATTGGCACTGACAACCTGAACCTGTTGCTCGACGCGATCGGTGACTTTGCCCAAAACGACCGCTTTGCCTCACTGCCGGGGCTTTTGGCCTATCTCGACGCCGAACGCGAGTTCAACAATGCGATGGAATTGAGCGCACCTACCGAGGCGGATTCGGTGAAACTCTTGACTATCCACAAGGCCAAGGGGCTGGAGTTCGACGAAGTATTTGTCCCGTTTGTTTCCAAGTCGGTGTTCCCCTCCGGTCGTGGCCGGTCGCGGTGGATTTCTTCGGCGGCTGAACTCCCAGGCCCACTTCGCGGAGATCGCGATTCAGTGCCGCAGATTAGTGGTTGGGGGACCAAAGACGAGACGGCCTACACCGCCGAGATGAGAGACGACTCCACGATGGAAGAGACCCGGCTCGCCTATGTCGCTTTCACTCGAGCGAAGTATCGGCTGCACGTCAGCGGTCACTGGTGGGGCAGAACACAACTCAAGGCCCGCGGGCCATCAAGTTTCCTGACCGATGTGCGAACTTGGCTCGCGGACCGGGGCATCGATCCGGTGTGCTGGGCTAGCGGGCCAGACCCGGATGAGTCAAACCCTCATCTTGGTCAAGAAGCAGCCAGTTGGCCGGTCGTACTTACCGCCAATCATGGAAGAGCGGCGTTGGCCGCTGCGGTCAACGCCGGTGCCAAGAGCGAGCCCGCAATCGAAATCCTGCCCGAGTTGCAGGCTCTTCGAGCAGAACTTGATCAACTCATCGAGGAGGCCAAGTCGCGCGCCGAAGCCGACTTGGTGGTGGACTTGGGCTCAACGACCTCCGCAAGTTCACTGCTCGCCTTGGCCGACGACGAGGAAGCATTTGCCCGCCAACTCGCCCGACCGATGCCGCGAAAGCCATCGCCGGCGGCACGTTTTGGCACGAAGTTCCATGCCTGGGTGGAAGCCAAATACGGTCTGCAAACTCTGCTCGACCCGGACGAACTACCCGGTCGAGGTGACAGCGAGGTGATCGACGACTCGGATCTAGCTGAACTGAAGGCAGCGTTCGAGTCCGGACCCTTCGCCTCAGCAGAGCCGGTCGGAGTGGAAGTTCCGTTCAACCTGCGCCTCGGTGCTCAACTTGTGCCGGGTCGAATCGATGCGGTGTTCGCTACCGAAACCGGATTTGAAGTTGTCGACTGGAAGACCAACCGTAAGCCCGACGCCAATGAATTGCAGTTGGCGATTTACCGACTTGCTTGGGCCGAACTGATGGGACTTGAACTTTCCCAAGTGACCGGCGCCTTCTACTACGTGCGCCTTGGCGTGGTGCAACGCTTTGACAACCTGCCAGATCGCGCCGAACTTGAACGACTCTTCGGGTTACGGTGAGCCGGTGGAGTTCGCTTTTGATCAGAGCCGTCACCATCGCAGCGGAAACCTTCGGGCCGACTTCGATCTGTTGGCCGACCCGGCGGTAAAAGTCATGGTTCTGGCGAACGAACACGTCGCCACCGTCAGTGGCCCGGCGATCAGGTGGCTCAGCGGAGCCGAAGTGCCCAAGGGCGAGGTCATCTTCCTGGGGGAGCAGAACGGCCAGCGGTATGCGGCTGTGGCAGTGCAGCAAGTGCCACAAGAACTCTCCCCAGTAAACGTTCGAACGCTCGCGCCACTGTTGACCAAGGATGAACTGTCGTTGGCGATCCACGCGGTTGGAATCGCCAGATGGCAGGCGTCCACCACCTACTGCGCGAACTGCGGCGAGCATCTCTACCCTGCGCACGCCGGTCACCTGTTGAAGTGCCCGAACTGTGGCCGGGACCATTTCCCGCGAACCGACCCGGCCGTGATCATGTTGGTGGTTGACGCTGAGGACCGCGCCTTGCTGGCTCGAAACCCAAGTTGGCCCGAGCGGGCGTTCTCGACGCTCGCTGGTTTTGTGGAACCAGGCGAAACCTTGGAGGACGCGGTCCGGCGAGAGGTGGCCGAAGAAGTCGGCGTGATCGTCTCCGACGTCAGTTACCAGGCAAGTCAACCTTGGCCCTTCCCGCAAAGCCTGATGGTGGGCTTTCGGGCTCGGGCCGAGACCGTCGAGCTAGAACTCGACCCGGTAGAGATCGCCGAGGCACGCTGGTTCTCTCGCGATGACTTGCGGCTGGCCTGTGAACGCGAACAGGTCACCTTGCCGCCGGCGAAAATCTCGATCTCTCGCTGGCTGGTTGAACAGTGGTACGGCGATGAACTTCCCGGCAGTTGGTTCTGAAGGTTTCAGCCAATCCCAAGTTGGGCTTTGACTTGGGCGACAGACGGGTTGGTCAGCGCGGTGCCGTCTTCGAACACCAAGGTCGGCACAGTCTGATTTCCGCCATTGGCTTTCTCAACGATCGCAGCGGCCTCGGGCACTTTTTCGATATCGACTTCGTGAAACGAAATTCCTTCGCGATTCAGTTGAGCCTTGAGCCGGTGGCAATATCCACACCATGGCGTGCTGTACATCGTGAAGTTGTGGGTTACCGAGTCGGTCATGGACTGTCACTTCCTCGCACTACGCTGTCGATCAGTTGACGTGTTCGTCAGCATCGAGCATTCCACCCCTATCCCAATTCGGAGACCATGGCCCACTCAGAAGACCTGTTGGCTGGACTGGATCCAGAGCAGCGCGAGGTCGCGACCGCACTGCGCGGACCGGTCTGCGTGATCGCTGGTGCCGGCACCGGCAAGACACGAGCGCTCACCCACCGGATCGCCTACGGCGTCGAAACTGGCGTCTACAAGCCCACCGAAGTTTTGGCGGTGACGTTCACCGTAAAGGCCGCTGGTGAGTTGCGCGAGCGACTACGTGAACTCGGCGCGGGCGGGGTGCAGGCGCGGACTTTCCACTCTGCGGCTCTGCGCCAGGCCCGGTACTTCTGGCCACGGGTTTACGGCACCGAGTTCCCCGAGGTCGTGCAGTCCAAGTTCTCCCTGGTTGCTCAAGCTGCACGCCAAGTCGGGGTGAAAGCCGATCAGGCGATAATTCGCGATTTGGCCGCCGAGATCGAATGGGCGAAGGTTTCGAACGTTCGCCCTGACGACTACCCGGCCAAAGCGGTCGCCAAGCACCGCGAAGTAGGCGACCTGAACCCGGCCGATGTGGGCGTGGTGTTGCGAGTTTACGAGCAAATCAAGCGCGACCGCGGCCAAATCGACATGGAAGACATCCTGTTGGTCACCGCGGCGATTCTGGCTGACGAGGACGCGATTGCAGCTGAGGTGCGCCGCCAATACCGCTGGTTCCTCGTAGATGAGTTTCAGGACGTAAACCCGTTGCAGGCGACCCTCTTGGACCTTTGGCTGGGCGGCCGCAACGAAGTCTGCGTGGTCGGTGATCCGCGCCAGACGATTTACACCTTCGCGGGGGCTTCGGCGTCAATCTTGGGCGACTTCGCGACCCGCAAGTTCCCCGGTGCCAGCCAAATTGAACTGGTGCGCAACTACCGTTCGACTCCCGAGATCGTGGCGGCGGCCAACCGGGTGTTCGCCGAGCGGGGGCCGTCGGTCAACCTGGGCGTCAGGCTGCAGTCGCAGAACACCTCTGGCCCGCCGGTTGACTACCGCGGGTTCGACGACGAACCGGCCGAGGCCGAGGCGATCGCGAACCGGATCCTCGCCCTGGCCGGTCAGGGCGTCGCCTACCGCGAGATGGCCGTGCTGTATCGGATCAACGCGCAGTCGGAGGTTTACGAGGAGGCGCTCGGCAAACTCAAGATCCCCTACAGCCTGCGCGGTGCCGAAGGGTTCTTTCGCCGGCCCGAGGTGCGCCAAGCGGTTACCTTGTTGCGCGGCTCGGCTCATGCTGGCGAGGGTGCTGGCGTGTTGGTGGACGACGTGCGCGCGGTGTTGTCGACGATGGATTTTGCGGCGAACCCACCATCGAGTCGCGGTGCCAGCCGGGATCGGTGGGAGTCGTTGAACTCGATCGTGACGATGGCCGGAGATCTGAGCGAGAAGCAGCCTTCGGCCACGATGGCCGACCTCGTGGCCGACCTAGACCGGCGGGCCGAAGTCGCGCACGCCCCGGCGATGGACGGGGTAACTTTGTCGACTTTCCACGCCGCCAAGGGCCTGGAATGGGACGCAGTTTTCGTGGCCGGGGCGCAAGAAGGCACGTTGCCGTTCGTCTACTCCCTAGACGACCCGGCGGCTATCGAAGAAGAGCGGCGGCTGTTCTATGTCGGGCTCACCCGGGCGCGCCGTCACCTGATGATTTCGTGGTCGGCGGCCAGGAAACCCGGTGGAAAGGCACGGCGCTCGCCGAGCCGGTTCCTCGACGGACTGCGTCCGGCCGACGTGCAGACCAAGTCCGCGCCGCGGCGCAAGTTGGCGCTGCCAGTCGAGGAGTTCGACTACGACGAAGACTTGTTCGAGCGACTGCGCGCCTGGCGAAAAGAGGTGGCGCAAGCCGAGAGCAAGCCGGCGTTCACGGTGTTTACTGACGCCACCTTGAAGGCGATTGCCGCCCTGCGGCCAAGCGACGAGAAGGCGTTGCTCGCCGTTTCGGGGGTTGGGCGTTCCAAACTCGATAAATACGGGGATGCGGTTTTGGCGATCGTCGCGGGCGACTAGCCGGTCGTGGCATCGTCAAACCCAGGCAGCGAATCGGCGACGATCTGGCGAAAGTGCGCAGTTGCTCCCATTTGTGACAGCACGCCCACGCCGCCAGCCCAGACCCGATGGATCAGCAAATAGTTCGGCGGGATGTTCAGTTTCAGGGCGGTCGACAGGCCTTCTGTGCCAGGTGCGGCGATTCGTTGGCTTTGACCGCGAAGCCACTCGCGACTGAAGGTGAAGGTTTCGTGCATCACCGGTTCGGCCAGTGGTCCGATATAGCGCGCCAGCACCGCCGAGTCGATGGTGGTGCCTGGCTTGATGAAGCCCTCATCACGAAGTCCGGCCAGCACGGTGTCGTAGTCGTCCTCGGTCGCGGCGCGCAGTAGCGGGCCGATCACCGCCGGAAGCCCGTCGGGCAGGCGGGCGACCGCGCCGAAGTCGACCACGCCAAGGCGTCCGTCCGGCAGGATTCGGAAGTTTCCCGGGTGCGGGTCGGCGTGCAGCAGTCCGACCCGGCTCGGCCCGGTGAACAGGAACCTCACAAACGCTTCGGCGAGCCGGTTGCGTTCTTCCTGCGTCTCGTTGTCGATGGCGTCGGCTAGTGAGCGGTCGCCCGGCAGCCACTCGGATACCAGTGCCTTCTCGGTGTGCGCGAGCGGGCGGGGGATGACAATCGTCGGGTCGGTGGCGAAACCTTCGGCGAACACAGCTTGGGCTTGCGCCTCGAGCGAGTAGTCGAGTTCTTCGGCGACGCGCTCTTGCAGTTCGGCCACGAGCGATTTGACGTCGATCCCGGGCGCGAAGGTGCCAAACAGCCGGGCGAGTCGACCGATCTGGCGCAGATCCGATTTGAGGGCAGCCGCGGCTCCCGGATACTGCAGTTTGACGGCAACCTCGACCGGCTCGGCGCCCGGCTCGGCGATGAAAAACGAATGGTGAACTTGGCCGATTGAAGCGGCCGCGGCGACGTTCAGGTCAAAGTCAGGGAACTGCTCGGGCCAGTTCGGTCCGAACTCGTTGGTCATCACGCGTTTGACCGTGCTGGGCCCCATCGCAGGGGCGGAGTCTTGGAGTTTGGTGAGTGCCTCGCGGTATGGGGCGGCCACCTCTTCGGGCAAGGCCGCCTCGAATACGCTGAGTGCTTGGCCGAACTTCATCGCTCCGCCCTTTAACTGGCCGAGCACTTGAAAGACCTGTTCGGCAGTGCGGCCTTGCACGTCTGACAGCACCGCGGCGGCCGGTGCGCCCACCATCCGCTTGCCGATTCCCCAGGTTGTTCGGGCGGCGAACCCGGCCGGAATGCTCGCCAGTTTCGCGCCTCGGCGCAGGGCGCTGCCAGTCAGCGGTGGTTCGGGTGTCGCGTCTGGTTCGTCAGCCACTCGGTCAGGATAGTGGGCCGGGGTTAAAAATGGGCTCATGCGGCTAGCAGGAGGCAATCGCAGCCGGCCGCGAACGGAACGGGGGTGCGCGTGCTGGCCTGGTGGTCTGGGCCGATCGACAGCACGGCGCCTACGGCCGGGGCGCGCAGGCCCCGGCTAAGGCATTCAAGTTGGTGCACGATCTCGCTCGCGGCCAAAAGCAGGTGGCGGCCACTGATGGCCAGGGGGAGGAGCCTGGTCCGCTCGAACTGGGGGAGCAGGACTGCCCATGCCGGATCCAGCGAGGTCATCATTTCGTCGAGACAGTTCAGGCAGGGTGTCTCTTGCGGCACGACCAGTGGTCCGATTCGGACTCTGCTTTCGTCGAACACCACCGGCAGGTGAGTGATGCCGGCCAACCAGAGGTTTTGGGTCGCGCTTCGAGAAATTTCACCGGCACTGAGCAGGACTTCTACGGTCGGGTCGATGCCCGGTTCGCCAAAGATGGCGCTCAGGTGCGCCGCGAGGTGACCAGTGGAACGGTCGTGGCGGACCCCGACGCGCAGCTTCTTGGGCTTTTCAGGTGGCAAGATCACGGCACCGAGCGCGATCAGCTCGTCGATCAGTGCGGTTAGGTTTCCGGTGAACTCGGGGACGTCTCGGGCCACCTTCTCGGCCAGTCGTGCCGGTGGATGCGAGCCGTCGAGCAATCGCAAGATCTGAGCGAGACCGGGTTCTTCGGCGATCACGACGCCGGGCGCGGTTCCGATCTGCAGGTGTGCGTGGTCTCGGCGCAAAAGCATGGCGCCGGGGATGAGCATCGGGCCGAAGATGCCGGTGTTTTGGGCGATGTGTGGCAGGGGTGCGGGCATGGCCCAATCGTGGCCGAGTTCAGTCCGTGGCGGGCGACTGATCCACAGCCTCCCGCCACGGCCGAACTAGTCCAGGTGGCTCAGGCTTTGCCCAAGATTCGGTTCAGCTTGGTGCCGCATTCGGGGCAGACTCCCTTGGCCATCCGGGTGCCCTTTTCGCTGACGTGAACTTCGCCGGTGGTTTCGCGCTTGTCCTTGCACTTGACGCAATAGAACTCGCCGCTCCAGGTTTCAGCCATCGGTTTCTCCTAGCAGTTTGGTGCCTTTTGTGGTGCAGGTCACACTCAGCCTAGGCCCACGATCGATTGAATATGTCGAAGCCCCCGGTCGGCGCGCCTTCCCCAGCACGCCGGAGCCGGGGGCTTCGACAGGGCCAACCGTATTGCCTGAGGGCAAGCGCGGTCAACGGTTAGTTACTCATGAGTTTCCCAAGGGTGTGGATAAAGGTGGGGAAAACTTGTGGGAACCGCCGAGGTTGGCTGTGGGTTGGCCTGTGGAGGCGCTCGTGACGATGAAGTCTGATGCCACCTGACCTGCGTATACGCTCCTGAAAGTTGCGGATACGAAAATATTCGGCGTCGCCGGTTTGCCGGGCCTGTCGGCGGCGAGGTTTACGGTGAGGTCATGGATCAGATCGAGGTGCGCCGCAGTGCACGACGCAAAAGAACCGTCTCGGCCAGGCGAGACGGCGGCCGCACCATCGTGATGATTCCTGCGACGATGTCCGAAGCAGACGAAAAACGCGTAGTTGCCGAACTCGTGGCCAAACTCGATGCCCGGGCCAAGTCGCGCTCGGGCGGGCACACCTCGGACCAAGCGCTTGCCGATCGGGCGCAAGAACTCGCCGACAAGTACCTGCCCGAGGCTCCCGCGCCGCAGTCCGTCCGCTGGGTGAGTAACCAAAATCAGCGCTGGGGATCGTGTACGCCCGCGCGCGGCACGATTCGGCTGACCGACCGACTCCAAGAAATGCCGCAGTATGTGATCGACGGGGTGCTAGTGCACGAGTTGGCTCATCTGCTGGTGTCTGGTCACGGGCCCGACTTCGATGAACTGGTCAACCGGTATCCGAAGATCAACCAAGCGATGGCGTTCCTTGACGGCGTGCAATGGCAGCGTGAACAAGGTCAATAACCGATTCATCGGTTGAATCGGGAAGTTGATCGACCCCAAACCACCGGACGTCGTCTGACTCGTTCGAACAAACTGGCTCGGCGCCAACTGGCGCGATTGCCAAGAACTGAACGTCTAGGTGATGGCCGTTCTCGTGGCACGGCACCCGATGGCGTGACAGCAGCAGTGGCGCCTCGTCGAGCAGCAGGTCATCAACTCCGGTTTCCTCCCGCGCTTCGCGCAGGGCAGCGCCCGCGAGCGAGGTGTCGGTTGGTTCGCAATGGCCGCCAGTTTGCAGCCACCGGCCGAACTTCGGGTGGAGTACCAAAACGACGCGGCCGCCCTCGGCCGAAAGCACCAGCGTGCTGGCGGTGACGTGGTCCGGTGCGCATTCGCGCGAGCCTGGCTGTTCCTCGGCGAGGGCGTGCGCAAGGAACCGAGCCTGCAGTTCGGCCTGCTCTTGGTTTGGTGCCTTCCAAGCTGCGAGTACTCGGCGAATGTCGTCGCTGAGCTGGCTCACTGATCGGTGTCGGACGCGTCGGGGCCGCCAAGGAGTTCGTTGAGCGCGGCATCGAAGTCGGCGTCGTTGAGCTCAGCGATTTGAGCTTCGGCGAAGCCCAGCGGATCATCCAAATCGGCTGACGTCGGCAGCAAGTCCGGGTGGGTCCACACCGCGTCGCGCGCGTTTGCCCCGCGTTGGGAGCGAACCGCCGACCACAAGTTGGCCGCGTCGCGCAGGCGTCTGGGTCGAAGCTCCAGCCCGACTAGGGAGGCGAAGGTCGCTTCGGCTGGGCCACCTGTGGCGCGCCGTCGACGCATCGCTTCGGCCAAGGCCGGTGCTGCGGCCATCACGTCGGTAGTCGCTGCGCCCACCACCTCGTCGACCCAGCCTTCAACCAGAGCCAGCAAAAGTTCGAGCCGTTCCTTGGCGCGTTCTTGTTCTGGGGTGGGACGCGGATCGAACAGGCCGCCGGAGAGAGCTTCACCCATCGCTTCTGGATTCATTGGGTCGACCGAGCGCATCTGCTCCTCGATCGACGTCACGTCGATCTTGATGCCTTTCGCGAAGTCTTCGATCGCGCCCAAGACGGCCCCGCGCAGCCACGGCGCGTGGGCATAGAGCCGGTGGTGCGCGCACTCGCGCAGCATCACATAAAGCAGCACGTCGGCTTCGCTAGCTTCGAGGTCCGCCGCCAACTTAGCGACGTTGTGGGTCAACACTGCGGCGGTATGTTCTGGGCCAAGCGGCAGCCCCACGTCTGTTGAAGACAGCACCTCGGTGGCTAGGGTGCCGATCGCCGATCCGGCTTGCTGGCCGAACATGGCACCGCCGGCCTTGTTCAACATTCCAGCCAAGGGTCCGGCCATCGCTTTGGCTTCAGCCGGTAACGCATCGCCCATCGAGGCCACGACGTGAGCGGCGACCGGTTCGATCATGACTTGCCAGGTGCCGATCGTATTCTCGATCCATTCGGCCCGGCTCCACGCGGCGGTCGAAGCCGCGCCGGCGGGCAATTCGGTGACCTTGTCGAGCCAGATTTCGGCCAGTCTGGCGGCATCGGAAACCGCGCCAACTTGGCCCGCATGCGGGCTTGGATCGGGTCCGGCCGCTGAGGCAGTATGCCGGGCGACATCGGTCGCCAGGGCGTAGTTCACCGCCCCGTCGTGCGGCTCGAACATCCGCTGCATTTGGCTCATCATTTGGCTCAAATCAAATCCGCCGGCGGCGAACTGCCCGAACATCGCCTCCAGGGGAGTGCCTTTGAACGGGTTCTGCGGGTCTTGGGCTGGGTCTTCGGCCATGAGTCAAGCCTAGTTGTTCGGTCCCAAGTTCTCAGTTGTCATCGACTGTTGGTGCCAGCCCTTAGGGTGTCGGTGTGCCAAACCCCATGCAGGTGAGTCGTCGAACCCTGACGTTGACGGTCTCCTTTTCGTTGCTGGTGCTCTTGGTGTGTGTGGTGGCGTTCCTGCCAGTGCCGTACGTGACGATGAAGCCCGGTCCGGTCTACAACACCCTCGGCAAACTCAACGACGAGCCGATGCTCACCTTTGGCGACGGCGTGCGAACCTATCCCACCGAAGGCCGGTTGGACTTCACCACTGTCTCGGTGACGCGCAGCGAAGCACGCATGACGCTGTTCGGCGCGCTCGAAGGCTGGCTCGATTCAGACATTGAAGTCCTGCCGCATGACTTCGTCTATCCCGATGGGCAAACCAACGAACAGGCCGACGCCGAAGGCGCGGCCATGTTGGCGTCCTCGCAAGACTCATCTAAGGCCGCAGCCCTGCGAGCACTCGGCGAAGAGGTCGATGAAGTGCCAACGGTCGGTTCGGTGATCGACGGCGGACCAGCAGACGGCAAACTCAAGGCCGGCGATCAGATCGTGACCGTTGACGGCGTTGCGGTCACTGACCAAGCGTCCGTCGCCGAAGCGATCGGTACCCGAAAGCCCGGCGAAAAAGTCAAGATTGGCTACATCCGTGACGACAAAGCCGCTGAAGTGACCCTCACCACCAAACTGCTGGGCGATGAGAAGCAGAAGGCTCGCGTCGGCATCTCAGTGGGCACCGGGTTTGAGTTCCCGATCGAGGTGGAGAACCACATTGGCGATCTAGTCGGCGGCCCGAGCGCCGGGATGATGTTCGCCTTGGCGATCTACGACAAATTGACCCCGGGCCCATTAACCGGGGGTCAACACGTGGCCGGCACGGGCGCGATCTCGCCGGAGGGCCAAGTCGAGCCGATCGGCGGTATTCGGCAGAAGATGGCCGGGGCGGCCAAGGCCGGTGCCGACATCTTTTTGGTGCCCGCGCAAAACTGCACCGAGGCCGCGACTGGAAATGACTTTGACATGACCTTGGTGAAGGTCGCCGAACTCGATCAGGCCATCAGTGCTCTGGACAAGCTGGCCAAGAACCCGAAAGCGAAGGTGCCCGCATGCTGAACATCGAGAACCAAGGAACCGATTCGCCGGTTCGCCAGGCCGTGTTGGAGATCGAAGCACACGTTTCTGACGCCGGCTGGGATCAACCGGCAAGGTTATTCGCCCTGGTGAGCACGGCCGAAATCCTCGCCGCGCAACCAGAACTGGCCGAGCAACTCGGCGAGGCTGGTTTTTACACTCCGGTCGAGCAGGAGTTGCCCGGCGACCGGCAAGCCGAAGAACTTTTGGCCGAGATCGGTTGGCCGGACGAGGTCGCCGGCTGCGCAGTGGTGCTGGAGCGGTTGACGCTGCCGCCAGAGGCTGAAGCAGAACTGCCCGAAGATCCGGCTGAGGCATACAAGTTCGTGGCCTCCCACCCACAGAAACAAGAGATGCGGATTGTGGCCGCAGTCGCTCGTGACGGTTCTGAGCACGCCGCGATCCGGGCTCGCGGGCCCGAAGATGCGCCGCTGCTGGAGGGGCCGGGGTTGTTGCCAGGGCTGATCGACTTGTTGACCCAGACCTTCGCCGAAGACTGATTTGCGAACCGGACCAAATTCGGCGGTTAGCCGGGCCAACCAGCAACCGCGTAGGGTGAGACATACCAGACCCACAGCAGTGAGCCAGGAGAGTCGTGAGCGACATTTTCGGAACGAACCCACCGATCCGTGACCCCCAGCCGGTCGAGCCGCGCCGTCGTGCGCTGGTGCCGACGCTGATCACGCTGGCGATCTTGCTCGTTGTCGGATCGGTCTTTGTCAACCTTTGGACCTCACGGCTTTGGTACCGGTCGGTTGATTTTCAGAACGTGTTCACCACCGTCATTTCCACTCGGGTGCTGTTGTTCGTAGCCTTCGCGATCTTGGCGGCCATCTTTGTCGGCGCGAACATCGTGCTGGCCTACCGCAACCGGCCGAATCCGCTGAGCCTGCGGCGCGATGACCCGGCTGCGCGGTATCGATTTGCGTTGACCCCGTTGGTCAAGCCGGCCCTGCTGGTCGTTTCGGCTGCGGTTGGCCTGTTCGCAGGAGTGGTTGGTTCGAGCCGTTGGCAAACCTTTCAGCTTTGGCGAAACGGAGAGTCGTTCGGCCAAAAAGACCCGCATTTTGGCAAGGATATCGGGTTCTACGTTTTTGACATGCCGTGGTTGCAGTTCGTGGCCTCGTTTGGCTTCGCGCTGCTGCTGGTGACGCTGCTGTTGACTGGCTTCGTCCACTACGTTTTTGGTGGGATCAGGTTCGGTCGAGGCGTTCACTTCACCCGCGCCGCCCAAGTTCAGTTGGCGGTACTGATCGGGGTGCTGCTGCTGGTGCGGGCCTTCTCCTACTGGCTCGACCGGTTCGCCATGACCTTCGATACTTCCGGTCTGTTCGACGGAATCACCTACACCGGCGCAAACGCACAGATCCCGGCAAAGAACATTCTCATCGTCGTGGCAGCGCTGTGCGCACTTATGTTCTTCTCCACCATCTTCTTGAAGTCGTGGACCTTGCCGGTGGTCGGCTTGGGTCTTTGGTTGGTGACCTCGATTCTGATTGGCGGGGTCTGGCCCGCGATCATGCAGCAGTTCCAAGTCAAGCCCTCTGAGCCGGACCGCGAAGAGAAGTTCCTGGCGCGCAATATTGAAGGGACGCGTGCGGCCTACGCCGTCGACACGGTTAAGACGAAGGCCTATTCGGCCAAGACCGAACTGACGCCGGCCGAGTTGAACGCTTCGGCAGAGTCTCGGGTCAGTACGCGAC
>JAPXRA010000023.1:0-11411 GCA_033813795.1 Aeromicrobium sp.
CTGGGGATCTCCGCCAAGTCGCGCGAGGTCCGAGGGGTCGACCGGGTCGTCATCCGGGACGGAGACGCCATCAGCGCCCTGCTGACGCGCCTGGGGGCGCACGAGTCCGTCATGGCCTGGGAGGAACGGCGGATGCGCCGGGAGGTCCGCGCGACGGCGAACCGGCTGGCGAACTTCGACGACGCGAACCAGCGTCGCTCGGCCCGCGCTGCGGTTGCCGCCGGCGCGCGGGCGCAGCGCGCCCTAGACATCTTGGGCAGTTCGGTGCCAGATCACCTCAAACTCGCCGGGACGCTCCGGGTGGAGCACCGCGACGCGAGCCTTGAAGAACTGGGGCAGCTGCACGTGCCGCCGCTGACCAAAGACGCGATCGCTGGCCGGATTCGGCGACTACTCGCAATGGCCGACAAGCGTGCCGAAGAGTTGGGGATTCCAGACACCGAAGCGGTGCTGAACCCCGATCAGCTCACCGATGGCTGAACTAAAACTGCGCCTCGGTAGGCTGGCCTTGTAAGCGACTCTTCGTCCTAAGTCTGCCAACAGGAGCATTTCGTGACCGTACGTGTAGGAATCAATGGATTCGGCCGAATTGGCCGCAACTTCTTTCGCGCGGTTCGCGCGTCGGGCGCCGATATCGAGATCGTCGCCGTAAACGACCTCACCGACAACAACACGCTGGCGACGCTGTTGAAGTACGACTCGATCTTGGGTCGCTTGGACGCCGACGTGAACCACGACGACGCCGCCATCTACGTCGGCGACCAGAAGATTGCCGCCTGGGCCGACCGCGACCCGGCGAACCTCGACTGGTCTTCGGTGGGCGCCGACATCGTGATCGAGTCGACCGGCTTCTTCACCGACGCATCCAAGGCCAAGGCCCACATTGACGGTGGCGCCAAGAAGGTAATCATCTCGGCCCCGGCCAAGAACGAAGACATCACCATCGTGATGGGCGTCAACGACGGCCTGTACGACCCGGCCGCGCACACGGTGATCTCGAACGCCTCGTGCACCACGAACTGCCTCGCCCCGATGGCCAAGGCGCTCAACGACGGCATCGGCATCGAGCGTGGCCTGATGACCACGATCCACGCCTACACCCAGGATCAGAACCTGCAGGACGCCCCGCACAGCGACTTGCGTCGTGCCCGGGCCGCCGCGCTCAACATCGTGCCGACCTCGACCGGTGCGGCCAAGGCGGTCAGCTTGGTGCTGCCCGAACTTAAGGGCAAGCTCGACGGCTACGCGCTGCGCGTGCCGACCCCGACCGGTTCGGCCACCGACCTGACGTTCACCGCCTCGCGCGAGACCTCGGTCGAGGAAATCAACGCGATCGTCAAGGCCGCGGCCGACAACTCCAAGGTGCTCAAGTACAACACCGACCCGATCGTGTCCACCGACATCGTGACCGACCCGGCGTCGTGCATCTTCGATGCGCCGCTGACCAAGGTCATCGGTGACCAGGTCAAGGTCGTGGGCTGGTACGACAACGAATGGGGTTACTCCAACCGCCTCGTTGATCTGACCTCGCTCGTCGGCGCTTCAGTCTGAGCGGCGGCCCAAGGTGAAGACCATCGACGATCTTGGTGATCTGGCTGGTAAGCGCGTCCTAGTAAGAAGCGATCTGAACGTCCCGCTTGACGGGTCTCGGATCACCGACGACGGCCGCGTACGCGCCAGCGTCCCTACCATCAAGAAGTTGACCGACCTGGGCGCGCGCGTCTTGGTCGTGGCTCACCTTGGGCGGCCCAAAGGCGAACCGGACCCGCAGTTTTCGCTGGCGCCGGTGGCAGACCGGCTCAGCGAACTGCTCGGTCAGGCGGTGACTTTTGCCACCGACACCGTCGGTGACAGTGCGAAGTCAGCTGCCGCCGACCTCGCCGATGGCCAGGTCGTGCTGTTGGAGAACGTTCGGTTCAACGCCGGCGAAACCAGTAAGGACGACGGCGAGCGCGAAGCGTTCGCTGCAGAGCTCGCAGCTTTGGCTGACGTGTTCGTCTCCGACGGCTTCGGTGTGGTGCACCGCAAGCAGGCCAGCGTCTACGACGTGGCCAAGTTGCTGCCTAGCGCAGTCGGCGGCTTGGTGCAGGCCGAAGTAGAAGTGCTCAAGCGGTTGACCCAAGAGCCGCAGCGCCCGTACGCCGTCGTGCTCGGCGGGTCGAAGGTTTCAGACAAACTTGGCGTGATCGACCACCTGATGACCAAAGCCGACACTTTGGTCATCGGCGGCGGCATGGTGTTCACTTTCCTGGCCGCGCAAGGCCACGCAGTTGGTAAATCGCTGCTGGAAGCCGACCAGATCAACGTTGCCAAGAGTTATCTTGAGCGCGCCGCCGAATTGGGCGTCGAACTCGTCTTGCCGAGCGACGTCGTCGTTGCGCCAGAGTTCAAAGCCGATTCGCCAGCAACGGTGGTCGCCGCCGACCAGATTCCCGAAGACCAGATGGGTCTAGACATCGGCCCGGACTCGGCAACAGCGTTCGCAGCGGTCATCGGCAAGTCGAAAACGGTTTTTTGGAACGGGCCAATGGGCGTGTTCGAGATGGCCGCGTTCGCTGGTGGCACGAAGGCGGTCGCGCAGGCACTCACAGAGATCGATGGACTTTCGGTGGTCGGTGGTGGAGATTCGGCCGCCGCCGTCCGCCAGCTTGGCTTCGCTGATGAGCAGTTCGGTCACATCTCGACCGGCGGCGGCGCGAGCCTGGAATACCTTGAGGGCAAGACCCTGCCGGGTCTGGCCGTATTGGAGGAGAACTGATGACTCGCACGCCGTTGATGGCTGGCAACTGGAAGTCGAACCTCAATCACCTTGAGGCAGTCGTCCTGCTGCAGAAGTTGTCCTACATCCTGTCGGACAAGAAGCACGACTTCGCCAAGTCCGAAGTGGTGATCGTGCCGCCGTTCACCGACCTGCGCAGCGTGCAGACCCTGGTCGACGGCGATAAGTTGTCGATCCGCTACGGCGCCCAAGACGTTTCCACCCACGCCGGTGGCGCATACACCGGCGAAATCTCCGCTGCCATGCTCGAGAAATTGGGCTGCAGTTACGTGGTGGTGGGTCACTCCGAACGCCGCGAATACCACGGAGAAACTGACGCGGTCGTCAACGCGAAAGCCGCCGCCACTTTCGGTGCGAACATGACCCCGATCGTGTGCGTCGGTGAGGGCCTCGAAGTTCGCCAAGCCGGCGAACACGTCGCCTACACGCTGGCTCAAGTTGACGGATCGCTCGCCGGTTTCACCGCCGAGCAAGTCGCCGATCTGGTCATCGCCTATGAACCAGTCTGGGCAATCGGCACCGGCGAAGTAGCCACGCCTGAAGACGCCCAAGAGGTTTGCGCAGCCATCCGTGCGCGAATCGCCGAGGTACACGGTTCTCAGACGGCCGAGTCGACGCGTATCCTTTACGGCGGATCGGTCAAAGCAGCGAATGTGGCAGCACTCATGACCAAGCCTGACGTCGACGGCGCACTTGTCGGTGGCGCGAGTTTGGTTGCTGAAGAGTTCGCCGGCATCGCCAGATTCTACGATTTGCCGGTTCTCGGCTCCTGATTTGAAGGGACTCACGTGATTATCGCGTTCTCGATTCTGCTGGCCCTCAGCAGTCTTTTGATGATTGTTCTGGTGTTGATGCACAAGGGACGCGGCGGCGGACTGTCAGACATGTTCGGCGGCGGCGTATCTAGCTCGGTCGGCGGATCCTCGGTGGCCGAACGCAACCTTGACCGGATCACCGTCGGGGTCGCCTTGATTTGGGTCGTCTGCATCTTTGCGCTTGGGTTGCTGCTCAAGGTCAGCAGCTGATGGCCGCTGGCGCTATCCGGGGGAGCCGTATCGGTTCAGGCCCGATGGGCGAAGCCGAACGCGGTGAAGCCGCGCCCCGGCAAGCAGTGAGTTACTACTGCACCAACGAACACTCGGTCACTTTGCAGTTCGCTGTCGAGGCCGAAGTTCCCGAAACGTGGGATTGCCCTAAATGTGGGTTGCCCGCCAGTTCTGATGCGGCCAATCAGGTTGCTGCGCCAAAGACTGAGCCTTACAAGACCCACTTGGCCTACGTGAAGGAACGCCGCACCGAAACCGAGGCGGCCGACATCCTCAAAGAGGCACTCGACACACTGCGCTCGCGGCGCAAGACCGGCGAAGTAATCTTTTAAGTCAGCTCAGCTCGCTGGCCGCAGCGCGGTCCAAGAACCAGAGGGTCTTCTCGGTGCCAAGAGCGCCAGCGGCCGGAGTTTCGAACGGGCTTTGACCCGTGCGTGCCGCCGCAACGGCTGCGGCCTTTTCTCCGCCGGCCACCAGCAGCCAGGTTTCGCGAGTTCGGTTGAGCGCGGCGAAAGTCAGGCTGATCCGCGCCGGCGGCGGCTTGGGCGAATCGGGCACCGCAGTAACCAGCACATCGCGCAACTGGGTTTGCACAAAACCCGGGAAAAGCGATGCCACGTGGGCGTCCGGACCCATGCCGAGCAAAACCAAATCGAACGGTTCGGTCGGCAGTTCGCTGACGTAGGCGTTCGCCGCCTCGGTCAAAGTCATTTGACCGTTATCTGCTGGCATTTGGTGCCGGTTGGCTGATTGGACGGCGCACCGGTCCAAAAACGTTTCGGCGGCCAAGAGGTCGTTTCGTTCGGCGTGCCCGGCTGGCACGAACCGCTCGTCGCCCCACCAGTAGTGCACCCCGGCCCAGTTCGCGGCACCCGCGTCGATGCTCTGGTAGATCTGCCCGGCGATGGTCCCGCCGGTTAACACGATCCGCGGTTCGTGCTCCGTGATGGAGTTGATTCTTTCAGCCAGTCGAACCGCGACCGCGCTGGCTAGGTCAGCGGGCGTAGCGAAGATCTCAACCGATGTCATTTGCTGCCCGTCCCTCAGTTGGCCAAGTTCGCCAAAGTCTCGGCGTAGATCTCGTCTGGGTCCAGTCGGCGCAGGTCCTCGGCCAGAAGTTCGGCGATATCGCGACGCCTGATCGGCACGATTCGCGACACCGAACCGGGCACGCTGAATTCGCACGACATGGTGTCGACCCGGCGAATCACCACATCGCCGGCGCTGGTGTGCAGCGAAGCGCAGGCCACTTGCGGACCAGGGGTGTGAACGAACTCGATCTCGACGTTCAGCCTTGATTGCAACCACGACTGCAGCAGCACGGCCACCGGGTTGTCGCGGTCGGCTTGGATTTTTCCGCCGTGGACTACCGCGGTGGTCTGGTCTAGGGCGGCCGCCAACAGTGCCCGCCACAGGGTCAGCCGGGTCCACGCCAAGTCAGTGTCGCCGTCGCGGTAGCCCGGTGCGAGCGTGCGCAACCAGTTGACTGGGTCGTCGGTGCGCTCTGCGTCGGTGATCCGGCGTTGGGCTAACTGTCCGATCGGGTCGTTTGCCGGCACTTTTGGCCCGGTGCCAGGCCACCACGCCACAACGGGGGAGTCGGGCAACAGGAGTGGGAGCACGACCGATTCAGCGTGGTCGACCAACGGTCCGGACATGCGCAGCAGGACCGACTCGCCAGGCGATCCGGCGCCTACGCGAATCCGGGCGGTCAGATTTGGTGAGCGATCACGCGAACCCCGAATGACGCCCAAAACCCGAGACGGGTGCTCGTGTTGCAACAAGGTGGCCGCCCGCATCACTTCGCTGACGTTGTCCTCCTCGGCAATGATCGCCAAGGTCAACGCCATGTCCATCGCCGGACTGCCGGCCTCGGACCGGCCTTTGGACAGCGCGCGGGCTACTTTCGCCGCGGTCGTGGATTCTAGGGTGATATCCATCAGGGTCGCCGCCAAACCCGGCCGTCGCTGGCCAGCATGTCGATTGCCGATTGCGGCCCCCAAGAGCCGGACGGATAAGTGTCGATCCGACGCTTTCGGCTCCAGTGCGCGATGATCGGATCGAGAATCTCCCACGCCAACTCGACCTCGGTGTGCTGAGGAAATAGCGGCGGGTCGCCGAGCAGCACATCCAAGATCAGCCGCTCGTAAGCTTCGGGACTGCTTTCGACGAACGAACCGCCGTAGACGAAGTCCATGTTCACATCGCGAATCTCCATGGCCGTTCCGGGGACTTTTGCACCAAAGCGCATCGTTACCCCCTCGTCGGGCTGGATCCGCATCACGAGCGCGTTGTGACCAAGTTCGGTGACGTCGATGTGTTCGAACGGCAAGTGCGGGGCGCGCTTGAACACCACCGCGACCTCGGTCACCCGTCGGCCAAGGCGTTTGCCGGCGCGAAGATAGAACGGAACGCCAGCCCAGCGCCGGTTCTCAATATCCAGTCGGATCGCCGCGAAAGTTTCGGTGCGAGACTTGGCGGCAATGCCGTCCTCTTGCAGGTAGCCGGGCACTTCTTCTCCGCCGGCCCAGCCGGCGATGTACTGAGCGTGTGAGGTGTGCCGGTCGAGGTCCGCGGGCGGTCGGACGCTAGCCAGCACTTTCTTCTTCTCGATCCGCAAACTGGCCGCATCGAAGGAGATTGGTTCTTCCATTGCCACCAGCGCCAACAACTGCAGCAGGTGGTTTTGGATCACATCTCGCGCGGCGCCGATCCCGTCGTAGTAACCAGCTCGTGAACCGATCCCGATGTCCTCGGCCATGGTGATTTGCACGTGGTCGACGTAGTTGGCGTTCCAAACCGGTTCGAACAACTGGTTTGCGAACCGCAAAGCCAAGATGTTCTGGACGGTTTCCTTGCCGAGATAGTGGTCGATCCGGAACACCTGATCAGCCTCAAAGACTCGACCGATCAGTTGGTTGAGCGCTTTGGCCGAGGCCAAGTCGTTGCCGAAAGGCTTCTCGACGACCACACGCCGCCAACCTTTGGTGGAGGCGGCGAGTTCGTGTTGATCGATTTTGGAGATGACCGTCTCAAAAAGCTTAGGTGGAATCGAAAGGTAGAAGGCGTGATTTCCGCCGGTGCCTTGCTGGGCGTCCAGTTCGCTTAGGGTGGCGGCCAGTCGTTGCCACGCCTCGTCGTCGTCGAACCCACCGGGGACGAATCGAATTCCGGCTGCGAGTTGTTCCCAGACCGTTTCGCTCCAGGTGGTGCGTGCACCGGCCTGGGCCGCCTCACGCATCAGTTCGGCGAAGGTGCCGTCGGCCCAGTCGCGTCGGGCGAACCCGACCAGCGCGAACCCCGGCGGTAGCAGGCCACGGTTCGCTAGGTCGTAAATTGCCGGGATCAGCTTCTTACGGGCTAGATCGCCGGTCACGCCGAACAGCACGATGCTGCACGGCCCCGCAATCCGCGGAAGGCGGCGATCGCGGCGGTCGCGCAGCGGGTTGGTGTTCACGCCAAGATCTCCAAGAGTTCGGCCATGCCCGCTCGGACGTCGTGCAGATGCAGTCGTAGCAATGGTCGGCCGCGTTCGCGTAAAACCTGAGCATCGCCTACGGCCTGCGAAAGGATGAACTCGCCCAAGGTGAAGTCCCGACCGGGCACCGCTAAGTCTTCGATTGGGTCGCAAGTGACCTGCAAGAACGTCCCGTTGGGCGTTCCACCCTTGTGGAACTGGCCGGTCGAGTGCAAGAAACGCGGGCCCCAGCCGAAGGTGACTGGCCGACCGATTTTCGCGGCGATTTCGGAGGCGAGGGACTCTTCAGGGACGGCTGCCCAGCGGTCTAGGTAGAACTGCAAGGACAGGTAGCCAGCCGGCTCGACTTGGTCGCACAGTTCACTCACCGCCGCCGCGACCGAATCGGCTTTGGAGCCGTAAACCGAGATGTTGCCCGCAGTCAGATCTGGTTCGGCGAAGTCGAGTTCCTGGTCGAGCACTTCACGGGCGGCGGCCTTCGCGCTTTCGACGTCTGGTTGATCGAACGGGTCGATCTTCAGCACGCGACCGGCAGCCGCAGTGGCCACCTCCCAAATCAGCATCAGGGCACCGAGGGGAGCGTCGATTGCCGCGGCCCAAGGATGCTCGGGCAAAGATGCGGTGCCCAAGTTCACTACGAAAGCATCTGCAGTGGGGGAGTAGTTCGAATCTTTGACTACCACCGGCAAGATCCCGGTGCCGTCCTTGCCGGTGGACTCAGCGATGAGTTGTTCGATCCAGTCGCCGATACCGCTGCCGGTGTGATCGATCAGGGCGAGTTTGTCGACGCCGGCCAGCGCAGCCACGGCGATCGCAATGCCCAAGTTGACGCCGTCGTCGTCGGCGTTGTCGCTGGCCAACTGCTCGTAGGCGCCAGCCGCCTCGTCTAGCAGTTTGGTGCCGTCGGCGCCGGCCAGAATGCTCGGCACCAGCCCAAAAGCGGTGAGCGCGGAAAACCGTCCGCCAACGTGTGGGTCGGCGTGAAAGACCCGGTAACAGGACTCCGTGGCTTCGGTATCGAGCGGTGAACCCGGATCGGTGACCACGACAATGTGATCGGCGGGTGCAAGGCCGACCTCAGCGAATGCTTGCTCAAAGATCCGTCGCTGGCTGTCGGTTTCGACCGTGCCGCCGGACTTGCTAGAAACCACTACGAGGGTAGAGGCGAGCGAGTCCAGAGCTGATCGCACCATGTCTGGTTGCGAAGAGTCCAAGACCAAAAGTTCGACACCGGCTGCCCGGCAGATCACTTCGGGGGCAAGGGAAGATCCGCCCATGCCGCAAAGCACCACTCGGTCCAGTCCACGCGCTTGAACTTTGTCGCGCAGTTCACAGATTTGCCCCAGCAAGGCTCGTGACTCGCGTGGCGCATCGACCCAAGAAAGCCGAATGGCCGATTCGGCTCGCGCGTCCGGACCCCACAGGGTGGGGTCTTGAGCAAGTAGCCGTTGGGCGAACTTGCTGTGTTCGAATGCTTCGACCTGCCGGTCGAATTCGTCGGTGTCAGCAGTGCGCAAACAAACTGTCATGAATCATGCCTTGTCGAGTTCGTGCTGCACCGTTTCGAGCAGTTCGGCCCATGACTGGTCGAACTTCTCTAGGCCTTCAGTCTCGAGTTTTTCGACTACCTCCTGATAGTCGATACCGGCCTTAGCCAACTCGGCTAGCACTTCGCGAGCGGCACCGAAGTTTGCCGTGACCGCGTCACCGGCGACGTCGCCGTGATCGGCGAACGCCGCCATGGTCTTCTCGGGCATGGTGTTTACCGTGCCAGCGACGATGAGTTCTTCGACATACATCGTGTCGCGGTAGGCCGGATCTTTCACGCCGGTAGAGGCCCAAAGCGGGCGTTGGACGTTGGCGCCGAGCTCTCGTAGGTTCGCGAACCTTTCCGAACCGAACACCTCAAGATAAGCCGCGTACGCCAAGCGAGCGTTCGCGACGCCGGCTTGGCCGCGCAGCCAGTGCCCGTCTGTAAGCCGACCGTCAATCTCCGAATCGACGCGGCTGATAAAGAACGACGCCACCGAGTGGATTTGGGAAAGGTCTCGGCCTTCAGCCGCGGCCTGTTCGAGCCCGTAGAGATAGGCGTCCATCACTTCGCGGTACCGGTCAAGGGAGAAGATCAACGTAACATTGACGCTAATGCCCTCGGCGATCGTCGCAGCGATCGCCGGCAGCCCTTCGTGGGTCGCCGGGATCTTGATTAGCAGATTCGGTCGATCGACTTCGCTCCACAGTCGCTGGGCCATTTCAACGGTGCCGTCGGTGTCGCGGGCCAGACCCGGATCGACCTCGATCGATACGCGTCCGTCGACCCCGCCGGTGGTTGCAAAGGTGCGTGCGAACAGGTCACATGCCTTCGCCACATCAGTCGTGGTCAGTGCCGTAACCGCCTCGGCAACATCGGCTCCGGCAGACTTGAGTTCACGGATCTGCGACTGATACAGCGCCCCGTCCGCCAGCGCACCGGCAAAAATAGTCGGGTTTGTGGTGACCCCGACGACGGAACTGTCCTGGATCAGCGAAGCCAGACTCCCGCTTTCGATTCGTTCGCGTGACAAGTCGTCAAGCCAGATCGACACTCCGGCTTCGGCTAGTGCTTCGAGTCGTGCGTTCATTTGGCTCGCTCCTAATGTCAGTGGCTGAGGTCGGGCAAAACTGGTCCAGCCGGTCGGGCAAACGCGGACACGCCGCCCTCGTGCTGCGCTGCGGTGATCGACTCGTGCGCGGCCGCGGCAGTGGCGGCAGCGGTGATGCCGAAACGTTCGAACAGTTCCCCGAACGAGGCCGAGGCGCCGAAATGCTCCAGCGAAACGATCCGGCCAGCGTCGCCGACGAAGTCACGCCAACCGAAGCCGACCCCGGCCTCGACGACCACGCGCGCGCGCACGATCGGCGGAATCACGCTGTCGCGGTATTCCTGGTCCTGCTCTTCGAACCACTCGCGACAAGGCATGGAAACTACGCGGGCGCCGATGCCCTCCTTGGCCAACAAGGTTCGAGCCTCGACGGCCAACTGAACCTCAGAACCGGTGGCGATGATCACGACGTCGGGGGTGGCGTGATGTAGGGCTTTGGGGCTTTCCAGCAGTACGTAGCCACCGCGGGCAGCAAGCGCGGCCGGGGCGAACTCGCCGCCACGGGGGAACACAGGGAGGTTTTGGCGGCTCAACGCGAGCGCGGCGGGCCGGTTGCCGCGTTGTAGAACCGTCTTCCAAACTTCAACCGTTTCGTTCGCGTCGGCCGGCCGGATCACGTCCAGTCCCGGGATCGCGCGCAACGACGCTAGGTGTTCGACCGGTTGGTGGGTCGGGCCGTCTTCGCCCAATCCGATCGAGTCGTGCGTCCAGACGTAGGTGACCGGCAACTGTTGCAGCGCGGCAAGCCGGACGGCCGGGCGCATGTAATCGCTGAACACCAAGAACGTGCCACCGTAGGGGCGAGTCGGCCCGTGCAGGGCCATGCCGTTCATGATCGAACCCATCGCGTGCTCGCGGATGCCAAAGTGCAGCACTCGGCCGTACCAGTCGCCGGTGAACTTCGCGGTGGAGTTCTGTGGCGGCAGGAACGACGGTTCACCCTTCGGTGTGGTGTTGTTCGAGCCAGCCAGGTCGGCCGAACCGCCCCAAAGTTCTGGCAGTTTCGGCGCTGCGGCACTTAGGAAGTCACCGGAGGCCACGCGAGTGGCCACACCCTTGTCGCTCGGCTCGTAGGTGGGAAGATCCGCGTCCCAGCCAGCCGGCAACTCGTGCGCAGTCAGGCGATCAAGCAAGGCCTTGCGCTCGCTGTTTGCGGTGACCCAAAGGTCGAACTTCGTCTGCCACTTGGCCCGCTCGGCGGCGCCGCGTTGGCGGGCCAGTTGGGTGTGTTCGATCACGTCGTCAGCGACGTTGAAATCAATCTCGGGGTCAAACCCCAAGAGCTCCTTGGTGGCCTTGATTTCGTCGACGCCCAGGGCAGAACCGTGCGAGGCGCCAGTGTTCTGCGCCGTCGGGGCCGGCCACGCGATGATCGTGCGCAACACGATCATGCTGGGGCGGTCGCTGACGGCTTGGGCGGCAGCGAAGGCATCAGCCAAGGCAGGGACGTCTTCGCGGTATTCGCC
>JAPXRA010000023.1:11421-13641 GCA_033813795.1 Aeromicrobium sp.
GTCCAGTCGACGGTCTGCACGTGCCAGCCGTAGGACTCGTATCGCAAGGCGACGTCTTCGGTGAACGCGACATCGGTGTTGTCTTCGATTGAGATCTTGTTGTCGTCGTAAAGCACAGTCAGGTTGCCCAGCTGCTGCAGTCCGGCCAACGAAGATGCTTCGGCGGAGACGCCTTCTTGCAGGTCGCCGTCGGAGGCGATTACGTAAATCTGATGGTCAAACGGGCTTTCGCCAGGGCCAGCGAACGGATCCAGCAGTCCGCGTTCGCGGCGCGCGGCCATCGCCATGCCAACGCCGTTGGCGATCCCTTGACCGAGCGGGCCGGTGGTCACCTCGACACCGGGGGTATGACCGTATTCAGGGTGGCCGGGAGTCTGGCTGCCCCAGGTGCGCAACTGCTTGAGGTCGTCGAGCGTCATCGGGTAGCCCGCGAGGTACAACTGCACGTATTGGGTCAGGCTGGAGTGCCCACACGACAAGATGAAGCGGTCGCGTCCAATCCAGCTCGGATCGGTCGGATCGTGCCGCATCAACTTCTGATAAATCAGGTAGGCCGCAGGCGCCAAACTGATCGCGGTACCAGGGTGTCCGTGGCCGGCCTTCTGCACGGCATCGGCGGCCAAAAGACGGGCCGTGTTGACGGCGCGATCATCCACCTCCGACCATTCGATCGATGGTCGGACGTTCATCTGGTCGTTCGTCACCGAGGTACTCCTGTGTCGTCACTTAGTCGCCTGCGCGAGGTCTACGTGTCGAGCCTATCGGCCAGCGATTAGAATCGGCTACGTGACCGTCATTCCGCATGCTTCCGAAGATACGCGTACCGAGCCCCGGCCGAGTCGCCGAGACGTCGTGCTCGCGTACATCGCGTTGACGAAGCCGCGGATCATCGAACTGCTGCTTTTGACTACCGTTCCAGTCATGTTCTTGGCCGCGCAGGGCGTGCCAGATCTCGCGCTGGTGGCCTGGACGTTGATTGGCGGCTCGCTTTCGGCCGGTTCGGCAAATGCGTTGAACTGCGTTGTCGACGCCGACATCGATCAGAAGATGCGACGAACTTCACGTCGCCCGTTGCCTCGGCACCAGATCGGCACCCAAAAGGCGTTGGTCTTCGGGCTGATCTTGGGTGTCGTCTCGACCCTTTGGCTCGGCTTCATGGTCAACTGGCTTTCGGCGGGGCTGGCTCTGGCGGCCAACGTGTTCTACGTCGTTGGCTACACCATGATCCTCAAGCGCCGCACCACCCAGAACATCGTTTGGGGCGGGGCCGCCGGCTGCTTCCCGCCACTGATCGGTTGGACGGCCGTGACCGATCAACTTGCTTGGGCGCCGTTTGTGTTGTTCATGGTGGTGTTCTTCTGGACGCCGCCGCACTTTTGGGCGCTGGCCTTGCGTTACCGCGAGGACTACGCCGCCGCCTCGGTGCCGATGCTTCCGTCGGTTGCGCCTGCGGCCGAGGTTGGACGTCAGATTGTGCTCTACACCTGGGCCACGGTTTTGACTTCCTTGGTAGTTTGGCCGGTCGCCAACACCGGCTGGTTCTACCCAGCTATGGCGATCGTTTTGGGCATCGTCTTCTTGGTCGAGGCCTATGACCTGAAGTCGCGTAGTGCCCAAAGCGAAGAATTGTCGGTGATCAAGCCGATGCGTCTGTTCCACTTCTCGAACGCCTACTTGGCACTGCTGTTTGTCGCGGCCGCGATTGATCCGTTCATTGGCTGAACTGCACTAGGCTCGCGCTCATGCGCGGACTTATTGCTTGGCTGGCCCCGGCTGGCGCGACCTTCTTGACCTGGTGGCTATTCCTGGGGATGGACTCCAACGGCCAATACACGGTGCCACAGGTGGCCTCGATGGTCGTGGTTCTCATTGCGATCGGATTGGCTTGCGGCTGGCTCGCTAACAAACTCGAACGCTTGGCTGTAACCGTTTCGGCTGTCGTCGGGATTTCGGCGGCATGTTGGCTGAGTTGGTCCGATGACTAAACCGGACTCTTCATGGTCGGTTGGCTCATGGTTACCGCCGGTGTCGCCGCGGCCTCAGTGTTCGTCGTTGGTGCCGGATGGGCGTTGCACCGCTGGTTGGTTCGCGAACAACCAATAGGTCGCTAGCGCTAGCAGGATTGCCGCGCCGATCAGGTGTGCCGCCACCAGTGCGATCGGTAGGTCGGTGAAGTACTGGACGTAACCAATCAAACCTTGAGCGAAACCGGCGGCCAAC
>JAPXRA010000024.1:0-13567 GCA_033813795.1 Aeromicrobium sp.
GTCTCGCAGTCGACGACGACCGGATCGTCCCCATCAGCCAAGTCGTCAGGGGCGGTGCTGGGGAACGCACTCAACGGGCCGGTACCGAACTGGTTCACCACTTGGACCGAGGTGAAATCACCGACGTTATCGCCGAGCACGAACATGCTTTCGGGGGTGTAGCAGCGCTCACGCAGCAGCATTACCGGCTGCTCGTAGTCGTCCAGATCCCAGTCGCGAACGACAAACCCGAGCGGTGGTGCATCGCCGAAGTCGGTCGGGTTATCCCACCAGACTCGATAATCGCTGCCAGGACCGAACCGGTTTAGCACGGGGTCGACGCCACCGGGCACGCCGACGGGAATGAACCTCAGATCAAAATCGAAGTCACCGGGCGTGTCGGTGAGCAGCGGCCAGAAGTCGTCTTGATCGCTAAATTCTGCTGGCAAACCGGAAACGACCTTGATTCTGGGGTAGCCTCGGCTTGCCTGAATTCGGTAGTAGCCGTTCGCGTCAGTGATCACCTCGTCAACAGTCTCCTGCGACTCGTTTTGATAGCTATACGTTTGAAGCGTCAGCCCCGCCAATGCCTGTTCGGTCGGGTCCTTAGCTAGGTTGCCGTTGGTGTCGACGAAGGCTCGACCCTTGAAGTGGAAGGGCGCGACGCCCACTTCTAGCGGGCTAACGACCGCACCGGTGCTCGGCACAGCAATCGGCCCGGTAGTTACTTGCATCCGATCACCAGGAACCCGCAGCACGTAGTTTCCTTTGGGGACCGAGCCCAAGTTGAAGGCGCCACCTGCTCCGACTTCGACTGGTGACGGTTCCCAACGAAACTCATTTGGAGGCACGCTTTCGGGGTACTCCTGCGGGCCGAGGAACTCAAGTTCGAGGTTGTTCGACGCCGAGGCGAGTTGCTCCGCCGGATCCTTAACCCCGTCGGCGTCGTCGTCGATGAATACGGTGCCAGTGAGGGGGGTGCGGGCCGCCAGCACAGCCGCGGTCGTAAAGGATTCCGGTATCCCCCAATAAATGCAGGACTTGTCTATTCCGTCGTTCGGATCGGTATCGCAACCCTCGTTGACGTCGTTGTGGACTAGGTATCTGATGCTCAATGGAGCAGATTCGCTGTACGACCAGTCAAACCAACTCGCCGGAGGTGGCGCGGCTTGACCGTATTCCACAGCGAAAACTCGAGCGCCGTGGTGGCCGTCAACACCGAAGGTGACCTTGCCGTTGTTCGAAGTTGCCGTGTGCTGGGCGTTCCCCGACAAGTGAACCGCGGTCAGTTCAAACTTCACCCCGTCTGGAACGTCCGGTTCGTTGACATCTGCGGTTTGGTTGTAGTTCTCGTCGGCTTTGGCCAAGAACGTAGGGCCATTGATTGGGGCCGGATGAGCCGGAGTAAGTTCCGGAACCCCATAACCAAACCGGACGGTCTGGGTAGGGCCGTTGGCGGTGACTTCGAAACTGATCGACTGGTGGTACTTCGGCTCGGTCTGGGTGAGGTACCCGTGTTCCCACGACGGGGGCGCTTGGTTGATATCGCCTTTGCCGACGTGTCCCAGCACCGCAACCCACTTGCCCGGTGAAAGCTTCGTCGAGATTGGCGTCGTCCCGTAGTTCACTGGAACCCAGCTCTCGCGCAAAATCATGTTGTTATCGGCGACTTTGTAGAGCCGAATTGTCGCACTCCAACCGGAGGAAACTGGGTGGAAACTGCTCGGCGGACGAGTGGTTTCCTTCGTGTCCTTTACCCCGTCGCCATCGAGGTCGAAATAAAGCTCCACCTGGAGGTCTTGGGCCGCGGACGCCGTCGGCACGGCTGCAACCAACGCACCGAGGGCTAGGGCGAATATGGCCGCGATTCGGCCGAAGATGTGGGTCATGGGCGCCTCCTGATATCCGAGAGCCAGAAGTGGACGATTTCGTACCCGAGAACCTGCTGCCAATTGTGGGTTTGGTCGCAGGAGGCCGTCAACTGTCGCTTTCGGCATAGGTTGGTCGCCATGAGTTCAACTGAGCGAACGATGTACGAGCGAATGCTCGCCGGCGAGTCGTACCAGGCCGCCGGCGAACAAATACAGACCGCCTATCTACGCGCCCAATCGTTGGTTCACCAGATCAACACCGCCAACCCGAACGACTTTGACCAGATCGGGTCGGCTTTTGGCGAACTGCTCGGCTACTACGGCATTGACGCGCAAATCAGGCCGCCGTTCCATTGCGACTACGGCACCCAGATCAGTTTCGGCGACCGGTCGTTTGCGAACTTCGGCCTGGTCGTGCTCGATGTGGTTTCGGTGACGATCGGCCAAGACGTGCAGATCGGGCCGAACGTGCAACTTTTGACCGCGACGCACCCCTTGGATGCGGACTTGCGCCGTGACAAGTGGGAAGCAGGTGAGCCGATCGTGATTGGCGATAACGTTTGGCTCGGCGGGGGTGTGATCGTTTGCCCGGGCGTAACTATCGGTGAAAACACGGTCGTTGGCGCCGGTTCGGTAGTTACCCGAGACCTACCGGCAAATGTGGTCGCCGTGGGCAACCCGGCACGAGTTAGGTAGTGACATGACTATCGAAATTTGGCTGAACCCGGACTGCAGCAAGTGCCGCACCGCAGTATCGGCGCTAGACGAGGCAGGGGTTGAATACACGGTTCGGCGCTATCTGGACGAGCCGCCAAAGACGGCAGAACTTGAGGACGTGCTCGACCGACTCGGCCTCGAGCCATGGGATATCGCCCGACTAACCGAACCGGTGGCCAAGGAGTTGGGTTTGCGTGACCTTCCCAAGGCCGTCGAGCATCGCGGCGACTGGATCGCAGCGATGACTGCGAACCCGATCTTGATTCAGCGACCAATCATCACCGCTGCCGACGGCAACTCCTACGTTGCCCGCGACGCCGAGACGCTTCGCACCGCGATCGAAAGCGACTGACTCAGGACTTCAAATCAGCACGCCCGGGTTCAGCACTCCGGCCGGATCGAGCGCACCCTTGGCTGCGCGCAATGCCAAAGCAAAAGGTTCGGGACGCTGGTGGTCGTACCAGGGGCGGTGGTCGCGTCCGACCGCATGGTGATGGGTGATGGTGCCGCCAGCATTGGCGAGGGCTTCTGAGACGGCAACCTTGATTTCATCCCACTGGCTAACCGTGCTGCCCCACTTGCCTGCCGCGTAAATCCCGTAGTACGGCGCCGGGCCGTCGGGGTAGACGTGAGTGAACCGACAAGTGATCACGCCCAGCCCGCCGCAAACTTCGGCAATCGCGTTCGTGGCCGCGGCGGTGATGGCCGCGTGAAGTTCGTCAAACCGGTCCCAGGTGCAGGCGGTCTCGAACGTCTCGACGATCATCGAGCGTTGAGCTAGCGCATCGCGTTGATACGGCATCCGAATGAACGAGGACTTCCACGTGTTGGAGGCGTCCGTGGGGTCGGCGGTGGCGTCCTTGGCGCGTTCGCTGAGCACCGAGCCACCGTGATCGAGGGCGATCTGGTTCGCCCGAGCCAGCCACGCATCAACCGGATGATCGGCCGATTCAAAGCCGAGGATCAGTAGTCCGCCACCGACGGCTACCCCAGCATTGATGAACGCTTCCCCGGCGTCGAGCAGGCGGCAGTTGCTCGGCAGCAAGCCTGACTGGGCGATCTGGCGAGTGGCGGCCACGGCGCTGGGGTAGTCCTCGAACGCCACCGTGCTGGTCTGCTGCCACTTTGGCCGATCCTGCAGTCGCATCCACGCCTCGGTGATCACGCCGAGTGTTCCTTCAGACCCCAGGAACAGCCGGTCGGGGGAGGGGCCAGCGCCCGAGCCTGGCAGCCGCCGCGATTGGCTGACTCCCGCACCGGTGACCACTCGCAACGACTCGGTCAGATCATCGATATGGGTGTACCCGGTGGCGAAGTGGCCGCCGGCCCGGGTGGCGAGCCAACCGCCGAGGGTGGAGAACTCGAAAGATTGCGGGAAGTGCCGCAAGGTCAAATCGTGGCTGCGCAGTTGATCCTCAAGTGCTGGGCCAAAGACGCCGGACTGGATCCGCGCCGCGCGGCTGACCGGATCGACCTCGAGCACTTGATCGAGCAGTTCAAGGTCGAGACTGACCGCCGGTGCGTCGAACCGAGGCTCGACACCGCCAACCACCGAACTGCCGCCACCGAATGGCACCACGGCGATGTTTTCGCTGGCGCACCAGTCCAAAACCGCAACCACGTCGGCTTCAGTTCTTGGCCGTAGCACTAGGTCCGGCACATGGCTGACCTCGCCGAGCAGATTTCGCACCACATCTCGAAACGCCTTGCCACGCGCATGGGCAAGCCGGTCGACCACATCGGCCGAGGCGATCGGTTCGAGTGCGGCGGGGGCGCTGACTCGAGGTTCGGCAACCGGCAGCGAGCGTGGGTCCGGCGGCTCATGTGCGGACAAATCGTGGCCGGGCAGCAGCGCGCTGACCCGTTCGGCCAAGGTGGCGCTTTCGGTTGGATCAAGATGCTGGTCGCTGTTTCCCCAGCCCCACCAAGACCTTCTGGAGTCTGCCATCAGGCCAGCCTAGTTGGCGCTAGGGGCACTGTGTTCGAGTTCGCCAGATTTCTTATCAACCGGGCGCGATCGGCTACCTCGGCACTGCACTCTAGGATGTGCGAGACGATGGCCGGATCGTTCGCAAGCAGATTTGGGGGCAGAACCTAATGAGTGTGAACCGAATCATGCCGAGCGAGGAGTCAGCCGAACTGATTGAACTGACCCGCTCCATCGTTGAGGGGGAGCTTCGCCCACGTGCCGATTCGGCCGAACGCGAGCACCGGTTCGATCGCGACGTCTTTCGCACTCTTGGCCGCGCTGGGTTATTGAGCTTGCCGTATCCAGTCGAGTACGGCGGCGGGGGACAGCCGTATGAGGTTTACCTGCAAGTTCTCGAAGAAATAGGTGCGGCCTGGGCGGCCGTCGGCGTTGGCGTCAGCGTTCACGCGCTGAGTTGTTTTGGTTTGTTCGAGCGCGGCACCGAGGAGCAGAAGCTGCGGTGGTTGCCGCAAATGCTTAGCGGCGAACAACTCGGCGCCTATTGCCTGTCCGAAGCGCACGCCGGTTCAGACCCGGCGGCCATGCGCGCCAAAGCGGTTCGAGATGGCAACGACTACCTGATCTCGGGCACCAAAGCCTGGGTCACCCACGGCGGCGAGGCCGACTTCTACAAGGTGATGGCCCGAGCATTCGACGGTGACAAAGATCTCGGCGTCACCTGTTTCCTAGTTCCGGCCGACGCGCCTGGGCTCAGCGCAGATGTACCCGAAGACAAGATGGGGTTGATGAGTTCGACTACCGCGTCGATGATTTTTGACCAGGTGCGCGTCAGCGCCGATCGCCGCCTCGGTGCTGACGGCGAAGGACTGTCGATCGCGCTGGCGGGCTTGGATTCTGGCCGTTTGGGAATCGCCGCGGTGGCCACCGGAGTTGCCCAAGGCGCGCTCGATGTGGCGGTCAGGTACGCCAAAGAGCGTGAAGCTTTCGGAAAGGCGATCATCGACCACCAAGGACTCGGCTTCCTACTGGCCGACATGGAAGCGGCAATCGCCTCGGCGCGGGCCACCTACCTGCACGCCGCTCGACTCAAAGATGCCGGCCGCAAGTTCTCTCGTGAAGCCTCGATTGCAAAGTTGGTCGCGACCGACAACGCGATGAAGGTGACCACCGACGCCGTCCAGGTGCTCGGCGGAGCCGGCTACACCAAAGACTTCCCGGTCGAACGCTTCATGCGCGAAACCAAAGTCATGCAGATCTTTGAGGGAACAAACCAGATTCAACGACTAGTCATCAGTCGCGATCTAGCGCGCAGTTGACCACCTGACCGGAGGAAGAATGCAAATACAAGACACCGTCGCGATCGTCACCGGCGCCGCCTCTGGCTTGGGTGCGGCCACCGCCGCCAAGTTCGCCGCCGACGGCGCCAAGGTGGTCGGGATCGACTTGGACGTCAGTTCGGCGCCGCAGGTTGAAAACGTCACCTACGTCACCGCCGACGTCACCAATGAGGAGCAAGTTCGCGCCGCGGTTGCCACTGCAACTTCGCTCGGCACACTGCGCACCGTGGTCAACTGCGCTGGGATCGGCCCGTCGGCTCGGATCTTGAGCAAGCGCGGCACCCACGACCTCGGTCTTTTCGCCAAGGTCATCTCGATCAACCTCGTCGGCACGATGACGGTCATGACCGTGGCTGCTGAAGCGATCGCCCAAACCGAACCGCTCGCGGACGGGCAGCGCGGCGTGGTGATCAACACCGCGTCGATCGCCGCGTTCGACGGCCAAATCGGTCAGGCGGCCTACGCCGCATCCAAGGGCGGGGTAGTCGCACTGACCCTGCCAGCCGCGCGAGATTTGGCTCAACACGGCATCCGGGTGATGACGATCGCGCCAGGAATCATCGAGACCCCGATGCTCGCCACCGTGAGCGAGGAGTTCCGTGCTTCACTCGCCGCTGGCGTGCCGTTCCCGCAGCGACTTGGTCGTCCCGAAGAGTACGCTCAGTTGGCCGCGTCGATCGTCGAGCACGACTACCTCAACGGCGAGACCATCCGGATGGACGGTTCTTTGCGAATGGCGCCCCGCTGATGAAGATTCATCACCTCAACTGCGGCACGATGCGGCCGATCGGTTCGGCCGAAATGGTCTGTCACGTGTTGCTCGTGGAGACTGCTAACTCGCTGGTTCTGGTCGATTCGGGATTCGGGTTGATCGACCGCGAACAGTGGCGAAAGCGGCTCGGGCCGTCGAAACTCATGCTCCGCCCGGTCTACGACCCGGCCGAAGCGGCAATCAACCAAGTCAAGGCGCTGGGTTTCGACCCGGCTGACGTGCGCGACGTGTTGTTGACCCACTTTGACGCCGATCACGTTGGTGGTCTTTCAGACTTCCCGTGGGCGCGAGTTCATCTGACCGGGGCCGAAGCGATGGCCGCGTTCAATCCCAAGGGCATGGTCGAAAAGGGCCGCTATCTGCCCGGCTCGCGGGCCCACGACCCGATCTTGGTAAAGCACGATCCGGCCGACGGCGAAGGCTGGCAAGGTTTCGCGGCGGCGAAGGAGTTGACTGAAATTTCACCTGGGATTGTGCTGATCTCGATGCCAGGACATTCACGCGGTCACGCGGCGTTCGCCGTCGAGACTGGCGACGGGTGGGTTTTGCATGCCGGCGACAGCTTCTATCACCACGGCGAGGTGGACGGCTCGGGTTCGGTGCCCAAAATGCTGCCAATGATGGAACGCTTCATGGCCAGCAACTTTGACCAACTGCTGGAAAACCAAGGCCGACTTGCCCAGATCGCGACCGATCCGGCCAGTGGTATCCGCGTGATCAACGCCCACGATTCGGTACTGCTGAGCCAAGCGCAGACCCGTTAGCAGCAGGTCATACAAGTTGGCTCAAGGCTCCGGCAACGGCGCCAGCCAGAATCAGCCAGACGCTGTTGACCCGAGTGAACGCCGAGATTGCGAGCGCGGTCAGAGCAATCGCGATGGTCAACGGGTCGACCAAACTGGTCAAACCCAGTCGCCAAGTCACTGCAGCCATAAGTGCGATCGATGCCGCGTTCAGTCCGTCTAGGATCACCGAGGTCGATTCGTGAGCGCGCAGGAACGTCGCCACTTTCGTCAACAGGGCGACAAATAAGAACGACGGCGCGAAAATCGCGACAGTGGCTAAGAAGGCGCCTGGGGCCCCGGCGACCAGATAGCCCACGAAGGTGGCGGTGGTAAAAACCGGGCCGGGAGTCACTTGCCCAATCGAGATCGCGTCGAGAAGTTGTTCCTCGGTAATCCAGCCGAGCCGGTCAACGAAGTCAGCTTCTAAGAATGCGAGCAGGACGTAGCCACTGCCGTATAACACCGCACCGATCTTGGCCATAGTGATGAAAAGTTGGCCAAGTTGTCCGGCGCTAGGGTCGGCGAAAAGTGGTGACCCAGTTGCCAGCAAGCCAAACCCAATGCCGTTTATCTTGTTCTTCTGCTGACGTTGGCCGAGCTTTTTTGCCCAAGCGAACAAGTACGCCAACCCGGCTCCGCCAGCCAAGATCACCAGTTCGTTTACCGAAGCGAGATAGGCGGCGAAACTGCAAGCTGCGATAAGGGCAAGCGAAGGCCGCTTGAAAACCGCCTTTCGTAGGCCAATCAGCGCATGGACGATGATCGCAATGGTTACCGGGATGATGCCGTAAAGGACAGCGGCAAAGCCCGGCGCATGCCCATAGGTGACGTAAGCCCAGGCAAGTGCGGTCACCATCAGTGCGGCGGGCAAGATGAAGCAAACCCCGGCCACGACCAGCCCTCGCCAGCGGCCGCGTTCAAACCCTAGATGGATTGCCAGTTCGGTCGAGTTCGGCCCCGGGATTAGGTTCGTGGCGCCGACCAAATCAACGAAGCGGTCGTCGTCAATCCAGGCCCGGCGCCGTACCAATTCATCACGCATCATCGCAATATGGGCTGCCGGCCCACCGAATGCCACTAGCCCGAGGCGAAGGAAAACGCCGGCTATTTCGCCGATGCGTTTACTGCCGATTTGCGACACGGGTGCAACCTAGTTAACCCAAATGAACGGCAGGTGACTTTCGCCGCTGCCAACTCATCGGGCAGGATCAATCCGTGAACTCTTCGGCCGGGAACCCGCCCCAGCCGCTGCGGGCCTGGCTGCGGGCGCATCCGGCCGACGTCGTCGACGTTTTCGTATACGTGGTCGTGCTGAACCTGGCGATCCAGTACCTGCCAGCGGTGATCAGCGAGACGTTCACGCTTTCGTTGCTAACTGCGGTACTACTCAAGCTCGCACTCGAGGTTGTTGTCTGGTTAAAGGCGATGGTGCTGCAGCGGTTGAAATCCGCGTCGACGCCGCTAACCAGGACGCTTGCTGGCCTGCTGTTGTGGGCGCTGGCGATTGGTAGCAAATTGGTGGTCTTGTGGCTGATCGATTTAGCCTTCGGTGGCGAGGTCAGTCTCGGTGGGTTCTTCTCGGTGACGCTCTTGGTGATCGTGCTGCTGCTAGCGCGCGCGGCGGTGCGGCGGCTGCTTTTTGGTCCGCCCCAATGACGACGGCGGACTTGGTGGTCGGAGAAGACGGGCTGGCTAGGCCCGCCTGGGCAAGCAGCAATGCGTTGCTGCGGGAGTACTACGACACCGAGTGGGGGCTGGCAGTTCGAGACGAGCAGGGCGTGTTCGAACGACTAAGCCTCGAAGCGTTCCAGTCCGGACTGTCGTGGGTGACGATCTTGCGAAAGCGCGAGGCGTTCCGGTCAGCGTTTGCCGGCTTCGAACCTGATGTCGTTGCGCAGTTTGGTCAAGCCGATGTCGAGCGACTGTTAGCCAATCAGCAGATCGTGCGGAACCGGCAGAAGATCTTGGCCACGATCCAAAACGCTCGAGCGACGCTCGAGTTGCGCCAAGCGGGCGGATTGGCCGAGTTCGTCTGGTCGTATCAACCATCGCGAACCCCTAGGCCGCGGACTTTGGCCGAGATCCCGACAAGTTCGCCAGAATCTGTCGCACTCGCCAAAGCGCTAAAGAAAAAAGGGTTCAGCTTCGTTGGACCCACGACGATGTTCGCGCTGATGGAAGCGATCGGCATCGTCGACACCCACCTAGTCGGTTCACACCGTCGCGGGTCCTCGGGAGTCTGGGCAGAACCTACGGGTTGATCACCTGCTGCAATCGCAGGTAACTGGCTTCCATGCCCTCGACCATTCCGGTGGCCAGAATCTGGTCGCGGGTTTCGGCGTCGGGGTAGGAGATCAACACTGAAATCAACGTGCCCCCAGCTAGGGGAGTTAGCGTCATCTCGTTTCGGTTGGTCGGACCGTCAGTGTCGATCATTCGCTCGGTTGAAACTTCGCGAGTCGGTGGGTTGACCTCGAGAATTTCGCCGGTAAAGCCGAATCTGCCCGAGCCATCGGCTGCCTCCCATTCAAACCGGTAGGTCTGGCCAACGGATTCGGCCGGTTCGCAAACCGGCATGGTCCAGCCGTCGGGGCCCAGCATCCAAGAAGACACCAACGCCGGATCGTGATGGGCGCGCCAGACCTGTTCAACGGTTCCGCGAATGACCCTGCTGAACCTGGCTTGGGTGTCATTGAGCAGTTGGGACTGGGTGCGTTGATCGGCCGCGAAGGTTTGCAAATCGGCCAAGACGTCATCCATCTGGCCCATCGCGGCACTCATGCCTTCCTCCATGCCCATCTGGAGCAACTGGTCGAGTTGCTCAACTGAGTTGAAGGTCGTGACCGTGGTGACTCGCGACCCGTCGCCGACTGCTTCGAAGGTGAAGTGCATCTTCATGTTCGGCATGTCGGGGTTCGGTACGCCGGGGGACTGGGCGAACCCGTCCTCGACTTCGAACGACTCGCCCTCGGTGATGGCGAGGAACCGCCAGTAGCCACTACTGGAATCGCCGTCGGGGCCGGTCATCGTGTAGTGCGACTCGCCGCCGAGGGCCATATCGTGACGGGTGAAGGTGGCCGGCCAGGTTGGCGGGCCCCAAAACTTTTCCAGCTGTCGTGGGTCGGCGTAGGCATCCCACAGCCTGCGAACTGGGGCGGGGAACTCGGCCACGACCGTCATGGTGAGTTCGTCGGTGTCTTTGGTGACGCTGGTGATAGGCATTTTTGACCTTTCAGTCTTCGGCAAGGAGGGCATCAAGTTGATCGATTCGTGTTCGCCAGATTGCTTCGAACTCGTCGAGCAACTTTTGGACGCGGTCGATCATTTCGGGGTTTGCCCGAATTAGCCGGTTTCGTCCCTGGGGGACTTTTGTGACAAGGCCGGCCGTGGTTAGGACGGCGACGTGCTTTTGGACTCCGGCAAAACTCATGGCGTAGTCCGCGGCGATGTCTGAAATCGTGATCGGATTCACCAAGGTTCGCCGAACGATGTCACGCCGGGTGGCATCGGCTAGGGCATGGAAAATCCGATCGACTTCGTCGTCGCTAAGTTGATACGCTTGGGAATCTACAACCATTTGGTTGTACGTTACTTGGACGAAGTGAGCGCGTCAATACCCTCGCTGTTGCCCGATCGGCTCGTACGATGGCAGGTATGAGTTTCGATGCCGATTTAGGCCCAATCAATTACGTCGTCGTCGCGTTCGACTCCGACCCAATAGGAACCGCAGGACTTGCCGAAGTCTCGGCACTAGTCGACTCGGGCCGGATCCTGCTGTTGGACGTTGAATTTGTTTCGAAGTCCGCTGATGGAAGCCTCAGCAAGGTGAGCGCGGAGTCGGTCGGCGCCCCCGATTTCCAGGGTGCTTCGACCGATTTGATTGACGACGACGATGTCGCTTTGGCCGGCGAGCGGATCGCTGCCGGTGGCGTGGCCTTGGTCTTGGTCTATGAAGACTTGACGTTGTTGAAAGCGATCAAGGCGTGGCAGGAAGAGGGCGCTGAAATCGTTTCCGAAGGCCCGGTCGTGGTCGACGACTTCGTCGATGCCCTAGACCACTCCGAACAAAACTGACGCCAGAACAAGGCAAGGAGCCAAGAAAATGGGACTACTAAAGACCGCCGGGCGAGCCGCTGTCGCAAGTTCGGTACACGGCCGAGTTCAGCGCCGTCAGCAGCAGCGTTGGGCTGCCCAAGACGCCGCCGCAGCGCAGCAACAGTCCTTTGCTGCAGCCACGCCGCAACCGGCAATCCAGGCCGAGGACCCGACCATCGCAAAGCTCAAGCAGTTGGCTGAACTTCGTGACGCTGGCATCCTCACTGAAGAGGAGTTCAGCGCAAAGAAGGCGCAGGTTCTCGGCCTGTAGGACTGCCGAGGGGGTCAGTTGCGCACGAACGCGATGCGCCATGCCTCTGGGCCGCGTTCGAGGTACTCGCGGGTGAATCCGCCTGGCCAAGCCTCCTCGATCTGACCGAGCAGCGGGACTGGGTCGTGCGGGGCCACCAGCACCATGCCGGCTCCGGTGCCAAGCGATGCCAACGCGCCCAAAATGGTGGCGTGGCGGATCGCGTGTGGGATTGCGCGGGCGTCGAGTTCGGGCAATCCGGAGTCCTTTTCGCCGCAGCCGCAGCTGCCGTGTCCTGCTTCAGAAAGCCCTAAATCGTTACCGAGAGTCATCGGTGTCTCCTTTGTCACGCAGGACCTAGTTGATCCTGCACCCGCTATTTTGCCACAATAAAGTCCGTGGAAAATAAATCGGTGGATCGACCCGGTCCCGGAGCCAGTGCGGTACCGGCAGGAATTCGACTTTCGCGCTCTCGAACAGCGCTACTCTCAGCGCTTCGGGCACAAAGCAAGCCGGCAAGTTTGGCCCACCTTGCGACCTGGACTGGACTGCACGCCAACACTTTGCGAGAGCATCTCGATGGGCTTCGCCGCGCTGGCTTGGTCGAACGCACCGCAGCTCCAGCAGTCGGCCGCGGACGCCCCGAATGGCTCTACGCCAGCACCCTGGCAGCCGAGGAAGACCAACACCCCGAATACGCCGGCCTCGCGTCGGCGCTTGCTTCGGTGATTTCTCGTACCAGCACACAACCGGCCGAAGACGCCAGACGGGCCGGGGTGGATTGGGGACGTCGAATCGTCGAAGACAGGCAAGTCGATGCCGAGGTGTCGGCTCGAGAGAACGTGGTCGCCATCTTTGACTCGATGGGATTCGCCCCCGAAGTCGACGAACCGGTGCGCCAAGCCAGGCTGACCAGATGCCCACTTTTGGCTGCGGCCCACGAACATCCTGAGATCGTTTGCTCGGTTCATCGCGGCGTTGCCGAAGGGTCGCTTCGTGCCTTGGGCGATGACCGAACCGCCGTCGAACTGTTGCCATTTGATGAGCCTGGCGCTTGCCTGCTGAACCTGGCAGAGCCCAAGTGAGTGGGCAAAGCGCTCCACCGAGGGCGCGTGCCTTGCCCGCACGAGCCCTCCTGCTGATTCCGGCCGGGGTGAGTCTGCTCGCCGGGTTGAACGCCGCGCTGTTACTGCTGCAACTGCCGGCTCCGATCGACTCGACTCGGCTGCCGAAAGTCCACGGCATGCTGCTGGTCTTGGGCTTCTTGGGCACGTTGATTTCACTGGAGCGCGCCATTGCCCTGAAAAAAGCGTGGGGCATGTTTGCGCCCGGACTGCTCGGGCTGGGTGGCATTTTGCTGATTGCGCCAGTGCCACTGAAGTTTGGCCAAGCGCTTTTGGTTGCCGGCTCGGCCATGCTGATCGCGGTTTACCTGCCGCTTTGGCGCCGGCAATACGACGAGGCGGTGCTGGTTCAACTGCTCGGTGCGGTGCACGCTCTTGGCGCAGCGGTGCTTTGGCTTTCAGGCGTCTCGATTCCGCAGTTGCTGATCTGGCTGGTGGCGTTCATCATCTTGACGATCGGTGGTGAACGCCTAGAACTCGCCCGAATAGCGATGGGTCCAAGTGCGGGCGTCACCCTAGTCGCGCTGAGCGGGACCTTGAGTTTTGCGGCCGTGACAGCGCTGCTATTTGGCGAAGTTGGTTCCGTGCTTTTCGGCGTCGCCCTTGCCGCGATGATCGCCTGGCTGCTTAGCCATGACGTGGCGCGACGCACGATTCACACCACCGGTCTGACTCGATTCATGGCCGCAGCCATGCTCGCCGGTTAC
>JAPXRA010000025.1:0-13372 GCA_033813795.1 Aeromicrobium sp.
CAAGAGTGATCGGATGAAGTCGAGATCCGGTCCCGCCCGCCAAAATGATGCCACGCATGGTCAGCACCCTACTTGGCCAAGGCAGATTACGGTGTCCGGTTCCGACCGGTACGCTCTGGGCCATGCGTCGAATGCTCGTTACGGGGGGAGCCGGCTTCATCGGCTCGAACTTTGTTCGGCTGGTGTTGGAGCAAAGCTCCGACTCAGTCACTGTCTTGGACAAGATGACTTATGCCGCGAACCCCGAGTCGCTCGCCGGTTTGGACAGCGCTCGGATGTCGTTGGTTGTTGGCGACATCGCCGACGCCGAACTTGTCGACTCGCTGGTGGCCGAGCACGATGTGGTGATCAACTTTGCCGCCGAGTCGCACAACGACAACTCGCTGGTCGGTCCGCGACCGTTCCTGGACGCCAACATAATCGGCACGTACACCTTGCTTGAGGCGGTTCGCGCCCACGGCGTGCGCTTCCACCACGTTTCCACCGACGAGGTCTATGGCGATCTCGAGCTCGACGATCCGGCTCGGTTCACCGAATCGACGCCCTACAACCCGTCCAGCCCATACTCGGCCACCAAGGCCGGCTCGGACCTGTTGGTCCGGGCGTGGGTGCGGTCTTTTGGCGTGGCGGCAACGATCTCGAATTGCTCGAACAACTACGGGCCGCACCAACACGTGGAGAAGTTCATTCCACGCCAGATCACCGGTTTGATCGACGGCGTCCGTCCTAAGCTCTACGGTGACGGGTTGAACGTTCGCGACTGGATTCACGTCGACGACCACAATGCGGCGGTGTTGCTGATCGTGGCGAAGGGCCAAATCGGCGAGACTTATTTGATCGGTGCCGACGGTGAAAAATCGAACCGTGAAGTGGTCGAGGAGTTGTTGGGGGCCTTCGGGCGGCCGGCCGACGACTTCGAGCACGTTACCGACCGGGCCGGCCACGACCTGCGCTATGCGATCGACTCGACCAAGCTGCGCACCGAACTGGGCTGGCGGCCACAGTTTGAGGATTTCACCGAAGGGCTCACTCAAACCGTGGAGTGGTACCGCGACAACGAAGACTGGTGGCGCCCGGCGAAGGCGGCCACTGAAGCCAAGTACGCGAAGCTGGGGCAGTGATGCAGGTCGAAACGACGCCCATCCCGGGGCTGTTTGTGGTCGAACTGGATGTGCAGTCCGATTCGCGTGGCTGGTTCAAAGAAAACTGGCAGCGATCCAAAATGGTCGCGGCCGGACTGCCCGACTTTGGCCCGGTCCAACAGAACGTCTCGTTCAACGCTGAAGCCGGCACTATTCGCGGCATCCACGCCGAGCCGTGGGACAAGTACGTTTCGGTGGTGAGCGGCCGCGCGTTCGGCGCTTGGGTTGACCTGCGCCCCGGTGCGACGTTTGGCGCCACTTTCTGGATCGAGATGGACCCAAGCCGGGCGGTTTTCGTCCCTCGTGGGGTCGGCAATTCGTTCCAAGTGCTCGAGCCGGGAACCTGCTACTCCTACCTAGTCAACGATCACTGGCGCGCCGACGCGCAGTACGTGAACGTCAACCTGTTCGACCCGCAACTGGCGATTCCGTGGCCGCTGCCACCTTCGGAAATTTCGGCCAAAGACCAAGCGACCCCACCGCTGGCCGAGGTAGAGCCGATGGCTGGGCGCGCAACGGTGGTAATCGGTGCCGGCGGCCAGTTGGGTAAGGCGTTGCAGCAGTTGCTGCCCGCGGCGAAGTTCTACGACTTCCCCGAAGTGGACTTGGCTAACCCCGAAACCCTCGGTCAGATCGACTTCGATGGTGTCGGCACGCTGATCAACGCCGCGGCCTACACAAACGTCGACGGAGCCGAAACCGCCGAGGGCCGCAAGACCTGTTGGGCGGTAAACGTCACTGGGGTTTCGGCGCTGGCGAAACTAGCGATTGAGCACCGCTTGGTATTTGTGAACGTGTCGACTGACTACGTTTTCGACGGCACCAAAGAGGTGCATGATGTTGACGAACCGGTCTCGCCGCTCGGCGTCTACGGCCAGTCGAAAGCTGCCGGAGAAGCTATCACCGCAACAGTGCCGAGGCACTATCTGGTGCGCACCAGTTGGGTCGTAGGCGACGGCGCGAACTTCATCAAGACGATGGGCAAACTCGCCGACGACGGCGTGTGCCCGGACGTGGTCGACGATCAGTTCGGTCGACTCACCACGGCGGTGGAACTGGCCGCAGCCATCGTTGACCTAGTCGATTCGGCGGCTCCGTTTGGTATCCATCACGTCACTGGAACCGGACCGGTCGAGTCGTGGGCCGATATCGCCCGTCGGGTGTTTGCCGAGCACGGCCGAGACCCGGCCGATGTTACCGGCATTTCCACCGAGCAGTACGTGGCCTCGCGTCCGGCGGATCGCCCGAGCGCCCCGCGGCCGCGCTACTCGACCCTGCGACTTCCGCAAGATTCCTAGGATCGGTTCATGGCCCGTTCGCTCAAGCCGCTTGAACCTGGGGAGTTTGCACAGATCTGCGCCCGGATCGACGCTGGCCAAGCCGATCGCAGCGACGAGTTGGCTGCCACCAAGCACTTGCTGGCGCTGCTGCAACTTCGCGCGCCCGGCCACAGCGTTGAAGTGCGGATTCCGCCATATGCGGCAATCCAATGCATCGCCGGGGCAAGCCATACCCGCGGCACCCCGCCGGCCGTGGTCGAGACCGACGCCAAGACGTGGATCGCGCTGGGCCGCGGACTGCTGGCGTGGTCAGACGCGCCAGTTCGGGCGAGCGGGGAAAGGTCGGATCTGTCGGTGTTACTTCCGCTGGTCTGACCGCTAAGGTCTGGGTATGCGAGTTCGTAATTTCCTAGTCCTGACTTTGTTGCTCCCCGTCTTGGCTGCCTGCGGCAGCGATGAGCAGCCAGAGGACGCCAACGACTCTGCCGCTGCCGGCGACTGCAGTTACGTCGAGTCCGGGGCGGCAGCCAAGGAAGCCGAACTTCCGCCGGCCAACCCAGAGTCGGCCGATTCGCTCACGCTGGCAACGAACCGCGGCGAGATCAAGCTGACGCTCTTGCCCAAGTCGGCGCCATGCACGGTCAATTCGTTCGTCTCGCTGGCTAAGCAGGGTTACTTCGACGGCACCAAGTGCCACCGACTTGTGCCCGGCTTCGTGCTGCAGTGCGGTGACCCGAGCGCCACCGGCACCGGCGGTCCCGGCTACAGCTTCGAAGACGAACTTTCCGGTGAGGAGACTTACCCGGCTGGAACCCTGGCGATGGCAAATTCTGGCGAGGACACCAACGGCTCGCAGTTCTTCATCGTTTTGGCCGACGCGACCTTGCCACCGTCCTACACCGTTTTCGGTTCGGTGGACGCCGCTGGCTTGGCCGTAGCCAAGGAAATCGAAGCCGACGGGAACGGTGCCGATGGCATCGCCCCGGCCAAAGACGTCGTGATCAAGTCCGTTTCTTGATCCCCGCGTATTTGCTGAGTTAACCCAGCAAATACGCGACGTAGAACCCCGCCGCGGTGGCGATCCCGACCCACCAGCCGCCTTCGCGGTAGGCCTCGGGCAGCAGCGTGTCGGCTAGCACGGCGATGGTCGCGCCGCCGGCAAAGGCCTGGACGATGGCAATCGTGCTCGGTCGCACCTGGTCAGCGCCAGCGTGGGCGGCGACTGTCACTGCAACCAGCACCACAGCAACGACCGACCACATGATCAGGCCGCGTCGCTCACCGACGTTCGGGTCTTCGCGGATCGTGGCGGCACTGCCGATCGCTTCGGGCACGTTTCCAACGGCGATCGCGACCAGCAGCACTAGGCCGCCGCCGCTGCTCAGCGAAACGCCCATCGCCATGTTTTCGGGGATCCCGTCAAGGGCTGCCCCGGCCATGAGCGAGATTCCGACCGCGGAGGCGCCAAAGCGTGAGTCGAGGTAGTGGTTGGCGGCGACGTACACCGAGGCGCCGCCCAATAGCGCCAGTCCGGCTATTTGGGCCTGGAGTTGGGCGAAAGCCGGGCCGAACAACTCTTGGGAGGCCGCGGCAATCATCGTGCCGCCACCAAAAGCCATTAGGGCGGCCAACACCGGCGCGGGCAACTTGAACCGCATCCCGACCCAAGCGCCCAGTACGAGAGGCAGCGCGGTGCCGAGCCCAAAAAGTAGCGCAATTCCCATGCGGGAAAACTACCGCGAGTTGACCATCTACACTTGTGTAGTGCCCCGCGGAGATGGTCGCCTCACCCACGACATCGATCCCCATGACGTAGGCCCACAAGATGCTTGTGGGGTCTTCGGCGTGTGGGCTCCAGGTGAGGAAGTTGCCAAACTTACTTATTTCGGTCTTTACGCCCTGCAACACCGTGGACAGGAGTCTGCTGGCATTGCGGTGAGCAACGGCCGGCAGATCCTCGTTTACAAGGACATGGGTTTGGTTTCCCAGGTTTTCGATGAGTCGACCCTTGAGTCGCTCGTCGGTGAGATCGCGATCGGTCACGCTCGCTATTCCACTACCGGTGCGAGTGTCTGGCAGAACGCCCAACCGACTTTCCGGCCAACAGCGCAGGGGTCGGTGGCGCTTGGCCACAACGGCAACCTGACCAACACCCACGAGTTGGCGCAACTGCTGGCCGAGCGGCTCGCCAATGACCCGAAGGCTGGCAAGGGCGAGTCGGCCACCTCGGACACCGCGGTGATGGCTTCACTTTTGGCGTCTTACCCGGACCGCACTGTCGAAGATGCGGCGATGGAAGTTTTGCCCAAATTGCGCGGCGCCTTCAGTTTGGTGTTCATGGACGAGTCCACGCTGTATGCCGCCCGTGACCCGCAAGGGATTCGGCCGCTCGTGTTGGGCCGGCTCGAACGCGGCTGGGTGATCGCCAGCGAGACGGCCGCCCTCGACATCGTGGGCGCCTCCTACATTCGTGAGATTGAACCGGGCGAGTTCGTTGCGGTTGATGAAGACGGTCTGCGCAGCAGCCGGTTCGCCGAGCCGGCGCCGAAGGGCTGCATTTTCGAGTATGTGTACCTGGCCCGGCCAGACACCACGATCAATGATCAGCGCGTGTTCAGCGTGCGCGAGCGGATTGGCCGCTTGCTGGCGCGAACAGCTCCGGTGGAGGCCGATCTGGTGATTCCGGTGCCAGAGTCAGGCACGCCAGCGGCGATCGGTTACGCCGAAGAGAGCGGGATTCCGTTTGGCCATGGCCTAGTCAAGAACTCCTACGTTGGCCGCACCTTCATCCAGCCGTCGCAGACGATCCGCCAACTCGGCATTCGATTGAAGTTGAACCCGCTGCGTGATGTGATCGCCGGCAAGCGTCTGGTAGTCGTCGATGACTCAATCGTGCGCGGCAACACTCAGCGAGCGCTGGTGCGGATGCTGCGCGAGTTCGGCGCGGCCGAGGTGCATGTTCGCATTTCCAGCCCGCCAGTGAAGTGGCCTTGCTTCTACGGCATCGACTTTGCTTCGCGGGCCGAACTGATCGCCAACGGCACTAGCGTCGAAGAGATTTGCCGCTCGATCGGCGCCGACAGCCTCTCTTATGTTGAACTCGACGATCTGGTTGAGGCCACGAACGTGCCCAAGGACAACCTTTGCCGGGCCTGCTTCGACGGCGTCTACCCGGTGCCGCTGCCAGAAGACGACCTCATCGGTAAGCATCTGCTCGAACTGCCCGAAACCAAAACTGAGCCCTTGAAGGTGATCCAGTGACCTCGTACGCCGCCGCCGGAGTTTCCATCGAAGAAGGCGACCGCGCCGTCGAACTGATGAAGCAGTGGGTGGCTAAGGCAACCCGGCCAGAGGTCGTTGGCGGGATCGGTGGTTTCGCCGGTCTTTTCGACGCCTCGGCGTTGAAGAACTACACCCGTCCGCTGTTGGCCACCTCGGCTGACGGTGTGGGCACGAAGGTGCAGATCGCACAGCGAATGGACGTGCACGACACCATCGGGTTCGATCTAGTCGGCATGCTGGTGGACGACCTCGTGGTCTGCGGAGCAGAACCGCTGTTCATGACTGACTACATCGCCACCGGCAAAGTGGTGCCCGAGCGGATCGCCGACATTGTCAAAGGCATTGCGGCGGCCTGCGCTGAAACCGGCACCGCCCTACTCGGCGGCGAAACGGCCGAACACCCGGGTCTGCTCGACCCGGACGAGTACGACATCGCCGGTTCGACCACCGGCGTGGTCGAAGCAGACCGACTGCTCGGGGCCGATTTGGTGCGCTCAGCCGACGTCGTGATCGCGATGGCGTCCTCGGGCCTGCACTCCAACGGCTATTCGCTAGTTCGCAAAGTCTTCTTTGACATTGCCGGTTGGGAACTAGACCGGGATGTTCCCGAGTTCGGCAAGACGCTCGGCGAGGAACTACTCACCCCGACCAAGCTCTACACCAAGCCTTGTTTGGCATTGGCCGATGCGGTCGAGGTACACGCGATGAGCCACATCACCGGCGGCGGCCTTGCTGCCAACCTCGAACGCGTCGTGCCCAGCAACGTGTCCGTTCGGTTGGATCGTTCGTCATGGACGGTGCCAGCGGTGTTCTCGGTGGTGGGCCAGGTCGGCTCGGTTCAGCAGGCCGATTTGGACCAGGCGCTCAACATGGGCGTTGGCATGGTGGCAGTCGTGGCGGCCGATTCGGCGGACGCAGCGGTGCGTCAGTTGACCGCCGACGGTGTCCACGCTTGGGTGCTCGGCGAGGTCGCTGACGCTGACGTATTTGGTCCGGGCGGTTCAGTTTCGCTAGTCTGACAGCGAATTTTGCCCGTAATGTCGCCTCGGCCACACGCCGAGGCGGGGGCAAGTGAGCGTTCGGTTGATCCTTTCGGTACGCTGGTGGGCACGATATACGACTAGTTAGTGCGAGGGGGTCGAGCCTTATGGGCCGCGGCCGTGCCAAAGCGAAGCAGACCAAGGTCGCTCGCGATCTCAAATACCGTTCTTTCGACACCAATTTTGGTGATCTCGAAAGAGAACTCCATGGTGAGTCCGGTGAGCCGATTCCAGATCAGTACGCTGATCTTGCGAAACAGTTAGAGGATCCAGCCGCCAGTTGACGCTGGCAACCGCACTCTTCGATTCTCCCTGTCTCAGGGCAGACGTATCTTCGACAATTGACTGATTTGTCGCATCCGCTGTTCGGCCTGCCGGTCGGCTGCTTGGGCGGTCGTGATCGATTCGCTGGCGGCTCGTTCAAATACGGCCAAGGTGGTGTCGAAGATGCCGCTAGCCCGTTTCTTGGCTCGGTCGAAGTTGAAGCCGTCCGGTGACAGTTCGTCAGCGACTTGAATCACTCCGCCGGAATTGACGCAGTAGTCCGGGGCGTAGACGATGCCGCGCTCTTCGATCAGTTTGCCGACCTGTGGGGTAGCAAGTTGGTTGTTCGCCGCGCCGACAACCACTTTGGCCGTCAGCGACTTGAGCGACTCTTCAGTTAGTGCGCCACCGAGAGCGCACGGGGAGTAGACATCGAGGTTCGCCGCGATGAGTTCATCGGTGGAGGCAACGACTTCGATGCCCGGAAAGCGTTCCCGCACTTGCTCCACTGAAGTGTCATTGACATCGGTGACCACGACGGTGGCGTCTTCGTCGACCAAGTGATCCACTAGGTGGCGGCCAACTTTGCCGACCCCGGCGACGCCGACGCGACGGCCAGCTAGGCTCGGCGTCCCCCAGATGAACTGGGCGGCGGCCCGCATACCTTGATGGACGCCGAACGCCGTGAGCACGCTCGAATCACCGGCTCCGCCGTGTTCGACCGTGCGGCCGGTCACGTACTGGCACTCGCGCGCGATCTGGTCCATGTCGACGCTGTAGGTGCCAACATCGCAGGCGGTGAAGTATCGGCCTGCAAGGGATTGGACGAAGCGGCCATAGGCACGCAACAGCGCTTCGCTCTTGTCGGTCTGGGGATCGCCGATGATTACTGCTTTGCCGCCGCCGAGGTCCAGCCCGGCCAGTGAGTTCTTGTATGCCATTCCGCGGCTGAGGTTGAGCACGTCAGTAAGTGCGGCTTCGTCGCTGGGGTAGGGGTAAAATCGGGTGCCGCCAAGGCCTGGGCCGAGGGTGGTCGAGTACAGCGCGATGATCGCTTTTAGCCCCGAGTCCCGATCTTGGCAGAAGACGACTTGTTCGTGCCCGTCACCAAATCCGGTCGGGTTTTCAGGTGTGGTTGAACTCATGGTGTCTACTTTCTTTTTGCGCCGGGGTGGGGCGCTTTTTGGCAGTGGGCCAGGGGTAGCGGCCGACATTTCGATGCTACTGGTCAAACCCGGGCCTTGCCCGATAGTTTTGCGGCGCCGAGCCGGTGCGTCGGCAGTTGTAGCTAACGCCGAGACCGGGTGATCGCTAGGCTGGGCATGTCTGCAAGTCGAAACCTGAGAGGACCATCCCGATGGGGAAGAGTAAGTCCGAGAAGAAGCTCCAGTCCAAGATCGATGACTTGAAGTCTGAACTCAAGGAAGCCAAGAAGTCTGGCAAACAAGAGTTGAAGAAGGCAAAGAAGTCGGCCGAGAAGGATGCGGCCAAGAAACTCGAGAAGATCTCCAAGGCTTCGGCCAAAGACCTCGCGAAACTACAGGCGGAGTTGACGCAACTGCGCGAAGCGAGCGCCAAGCAAATCGACGAGTTGAAGGCGACCGTGGCCAGGCTGAGCGAAGAGCTCGCCCAAGCACTAAAGCCAGCACCCAAACCGGTAACGAAGGCCCAGCCAGCCGCGAAGTCGGCAGCAGTGAAGCAGGCCACTGCAAAGAAGGCCCCGGTGAAGAAAGCTCCCGCCAAGAAAGCTCCGGCGAAGGCCGCTGCAAAGACTCCGGTTGCTCCGGCCGCGCTGAGTGCAGCGCCTGCGCACCCGGCGCTTACCCCTGCCACTGGCTCCACTGTGGCTACGAAGGCGCCCGCTAAGAAGGCGCCCGCTAAGAAGGCTCCGGCCAAGACGGTTGCCAAGAAGGCCCCGGTGAAGGCTGCACCGGTCAAGAAGGCAGTTGCGAGCGACTCGACGCCTCCGGCCCCACCTGCCAGCTAGTGCGGTCTGATCGGGGCGCCGCTATTTTGCGCCCCGATCGACCTTCCACTGGGCGGCTTGGGCCACTGGCTTGATCACCATTAGGTCGATGTCAACGTGTCGTGGCCGGGTTGCGACCCAACAAATCGCCTCGGCGATGTCTTCGGCCAACAAGGGTTCGTCAACCCCGGCATAGACAGCGTCGGCTTTGTTCTGATCGCCATCGAATCGAGTCAGGCTGAACTCTTCGGTCTTGACCATGCCAGGCGCGATCTCGGTGATCCGAACTGGTTTGCCGTTCAGTTCCAGCCGTAGCGTCTCGGTGACGGCAGCAAGCGCGTGCTTGGCTGCGGTATAACCGCCGCCGCCTTCGTAGGTGATGTGTCCGGCGGTCGAGCCGACGTTGATGATCACGCCAGCGCCGGACGTCAGCAACGCCGGCGCCAGTGCCTTGGTTACTGCGACCGTGCCGATCACGTTCGTCTCGTACATCCAGCGCCAATCTTTTAGGTCGGCGTCAATCACATGGTCGAGCCCGCGAGCACCACCGGCATTGTTTACCAGCACGTCCAGTCGTTGGCCGACTGTTTCGGCCAGGGCGGCTACCTCTGCAGGGTTGGTGATGTCGCAGGTAACTGCGGTACCGCCGATCTCGGCCGCCAACGGTTCGATCCGGTCGCTTCGACGAGCCGCCAGAAACACCGAGAACCCGGCCTCAGCCAGCGCTCGAGCGGTCGCGGCTCCGATCCCGCTGCTCGCCCCGGTGACTACGGCAGTTCTTTGGTTCGGCTCGTTACCCATGGCCTCATCGTCTCAGGCGTTGGCCGAGCAGGAGGTCAGCCCTTGAAAAATCGGACCTTGTAGCTGACTGGGTAGGCCCGATCTCGCAGTTCGAGTCCGCTGATTGAAACGGTGTAGCTACCAGAGCGAACCGTTCGTTGCAGTACGAAACCAATCTGTCCGTACTCGTAGGCTTCCGATAGTCGCTTTGTGGCGACAGTCTTACCGCTCGGGTCGGTGACTTTCACCTTCGCCTTGTCGATCGAGATATCTGACCGATTCGGTTGCCAACTCCACCAGCCGCTAGGTTCCAACCGGTGCGGGAAGTAGCCCGGTGACGGCCAAGCGGTCCATTCGGGGCGGGCGCGAACAATGCTGCCGGCCTTTGGATCAACCACGTACAGCGAGTTGTAATTGCCGACATCGCCGGTGCCCATCGCGGTGGTGGGCCACGCCAAGACCCATGACCGGTGGCCGAGCGATCGGACACCGACATCATCGACGTAACCGAGCCCGGCCGCACCTGCGGTTGCTCCCATGTACAAATTCGACGAGCCGGCTGCGTCGGCGCCAATCTTGCTCCAACACTTGGACTTTTTCGATGGCTCGTGGCTCAGATCGCGGGCGTAGTACTGGATCACGCTGGAACGCTGCGCCCGGGCGTTGAGTCGGTCGTCGAGTTTGACCGGGTCTAGACCGGCCAGCGAACGCTGCCAGTTCACCGTGGCCAGCATCTGCTTCTTCGCCCTAGACGAAGTTGGTTTGACCTTGCAAGACCCACCCTTTGGGGTTGGCCCATATACGTACTTCGCATACGGCAGAAGTTTGCGCTTGAACGAGTCTCGCACCGTTTTGTAACTGGTGGTGTTGATCGCCGATGCCGATCGAAGTCGCGGGGTTGAATCGATTCTGACGGTGCCCAGGTCGGTAGTCTGGTCCGCTTCGACAACGAATCGTCGAGCTTTTGACATCGACTGGGTAAGTAGCCTTCCTGCGCTCGGCAAGTAGCCGGTGAAGACACCGTAATCGTCGGAGAGTTGGAGCGAGATGCGACTTTCGGGCGCTAGGTCGGGCAGAGTGAACCGTCCGGAAGAGTCTGTAGTCGTGTCGGACCACTGCAAGTCACCATTGAGATAGACGTTGACGCCGCTGATCGGGCGATTCTTTTCGTCAACCAAGAGCGCGGTGATTGTGCCTGTTGGCTCGGCGTCGGCAAATGCTGGCACGTGCCCTGCCATGAGCAGGCTTAGCGCTGAAAGCGCGATGGCGAGTTTTTTCATTGGGTCCTCCGAGAACAGACAGGCCCAAGCCTACGGTGCAATTGGTGCTTCCAATTTCGGTATCGCCAAAGTATCGCCTTGGGGTCACCTTGGCCGGTGCGTGACAGAATGGGCTCATGGGTCAGATCCGGCGGGTGGCGATGCTTTCGGCACACACCTCGCCGTTAGACCAACCCGGCACCGGTGATGCCGGCGGGATGAACGTCTACGTCCTAGAACTTTCCAAACGCTTGGCCGCTCGCGGAATCGAAGTCGAAATCTTCACCCGGGCGACTTCTCGGCACCTAGACCCGGTGGTCGATCCGATCGACGGCATCCGGGTTCACCACGTGGCCGCCGGGCCGTTCGAAGGCCTCTCCAAAGACGACCTGCCGAGCCAAATGTGCTCCTTTGTGCGAGACGTGCTGCGGGTCGAGGCCACCCACGAGCCGGGTTACTTCGACTTGGTGCACTCCCACTATTGGCTTTCCGGCCAGGTTGGCACCGTGCTGCGCGAGCGCTGGGGTGTGCCGTTGGTCCACTCGATGCACACGATGGCCAAGGTCAAGAACGCCGCCTTGGCCGAAGGTGACCGACCCGAACCGATCGGTCGGTTGGCTGGTGAAGAGGAGATCGTGCGCTTGGCCGATCGACTAATCGCCAATACCGCCGAAGAACGTCGTGAACTTATTGACCTTTACGCCGCCGACGCTGACCGGGTCGAAGTGGTGCACCCTGGAGTTGACCTAGACGTATTCCGCCAGACAGCGGCGCCAGATGAGCCCCCGTTGATCGTGTTCGCCGGGCGGATACAGCCGTTGAAAGCGCCAGACATCGTCTTGCGCGCGGCCGCGTTGTTGGACGTACCGTTCAAGGTGGCGATCATTGGCGGTGCATCTGGAAGCGGGCTGGACCGACCGACCGAGCTGGCCGATCTGGCCGCCGAATTGGACCTAACCGATCGAGTCGAGTTCGTGCCGACGGTCACCCAGGCCGAGTTGGCGAACTGGTATTCGCGTGCTGCGGTGGTGTGTGTTCCGTCCTACAACGAGTCTTTTGGACTGGTCGCGATCGAAGCGCAAGCCTGCGGAACGCCCGTGGTGGCCGCAGCGGTCGGTGGGTTGACCACGGCCGTCGTCGATCAGGTCACCGGCACCTTGGTGACTGGTCACGACCCTCTCGACTACGCCGAGGCAATCAGGCCATTTCTAATTGATCCGGCTCACCGCGCAGCAGTCGGCGCAAAAGCCATCCGGCACGCCGAATCTTTCGGCTGGAAGGTCACCGCTGACCGAACTCTGACCGTCTATGAATCGGCGCTTGGCAGCGTCCGGGCCGAACGGGAGGCGGTCTGATGAATGACCCGCGCGAAACCATCGTCGAGGCGCTGACCGGGGCTGGTCTTGAATTCGTTCGACACGCAGATTCGGTGTTTGAGGTCGAACTGCCCGGGGTTCGCAAACTCAAGACCACTTGTCGCCTTGAGGTCGGCCCGCATGCACTGAGCGTGCACGCGTTCGTGGCTCGCAACCCTGACGAAAACCACGAGGCGGTCTACCGCTGGCTGCTGGAGCGGAACCTGAAGCTCTACGCGGTCGCCTTCGCGATCGACGCGTCCGGTGATATTTACCTCGACGGCCGATTGCCGCTGGAATCGGTGACAGTTGACGAAGTGGACCGGCTGCTGGGCTCGGTGCTCACCTACGCCGACGAGTCGTTCAACACAATCCTTGAGCTCGGGTTCGCCTCGTCGATCCGCAAAGAGTGGCAGTGGCGTGAGTCGCGGGGAGAATCGACCGCCAACCTGCAAGCGTTCACCCACTTGCGGCCTTCGGACTGAGCCGCGTTCGTCTCCCTCACGTACCGTTGGCGCCGTGAAAGCAATCGTGTTCGCCGAAGTAACCGACCCGTGGTCCTACATCGGCGCAGTGCGGTTCGAACGAGCCGCTGCGCTGTACTCGATCATCACCGGCACGGCGATTGAAATCTCTTATCGCGCCGCGACCTTCAATGACCAGAACCCGAACGACGTCGTTTCGGCAGCTCGGATCAGTGGAATCGACCTTGACTTAGCCGACGTCGTGCCAGCGGACTCGACCGACGCGTGGCGGGTGCTCACTTGGGCGGCAACAGTCGGCCCACAAATCCAGCGAGACTTGCTGTTCCAGCTTTGGCGAGCCCACTTCCTTGAGGGGGCCGACATCGCCGACGATTTTGTGGTCGCGAGCCGGGCGGCCCTGGCCGGCCTGGAACTGGAGACTGCCGAGGCGTTGCTGGCCAGCAACGAGTTCGAAGCCGAAGTCGCCGCTCAACGAGAAACCGCTCGTGCAATCGGGGTTGAAGCGGCACCGTTCGTAGT
>JAPXRA010000026.1:0-12960 GCA_033813795.1 Aeromicrobium sp.
CAATACCAAAGGCCAAAGAGCCGTCCGAAGCGGATCGGGCTCCGCGGGCGTCAGTGGCCGACGGCGTGGCGCTCTTGGCCGTGATCGTCTTCGCCGTCGTGACCCAGCGGCAGTTCAGTCTGCTCGCCTTCGACGTGGCCCGAAGTCCACGAGCCGGGCTCGCCGAACTCAATCGTGCGCACCGTACGACCAGCCCGCGGCTTGTTCACGTAGGTCGGCACCGTGATCGGCAGCGGATCCCACATCGGCTCGCCGGTGGACGCCGAGACGCTCGGCACCGCGATCTGAAGCTGCTCGTCGAGCGCGTCAGCGCCAAGCGGCGCGTCCAATTCCATCCGATTGCGCCTGTTCGGATCGAAGTCTTCGACCTGGTCAGATACGACGACGGTCAGTTCTTCGTCAGCGGCAGATCCAACCTGATCGACCGCAGGCCAGCGAACCCGTTCAGCAGTAGCTCCGATAAACCGGGCCAACGCCTTCGGCACGGCCAAAAGTGCGCGGCCAGTCCAACGCAGAACGGCCACCGTCCGGCCGGAATCAGAACTGGAGATTCCACGTTCCTTGCGGACCATCACCCGGCACAGGATTAGCCAAGCGATGATCAGACCAACACCAATTGCAGGCGTCCAAACCGGCAGCACCACCGGCACTGCCAGCGCGACCAGCACTGCGGTCAGCGCAAGCAGAGTCAGTAGCACGTTGCGGCGGCGACGTGCGGCGCTGCGTGCGGCCACCCGAGTGAGCGGACGCGGCTGCACTTCGACCGCCGGAGAAGTCCGGTCGAGGCCAGCAGGAGTAGAGGTCGGGGGTTCGGAAACGACTCGCCGTTGCGGTTCGACAACTCGCCGGTCGGCGCTTTCGACGTCCAGATCGGCGTTCTTGTTCGACTCGTCGTGGCGGCGCAGCACCAATGGCACGAAATACGCCGCCCACAAGGCGACGATGAATGCCACGATCAATCCGCTAGAACCCTCCACGATTGAAACCGTAGGACGTGACAGGCGGGATTGGTGGGATCAGTTTGGGTGTGTCGCCCGAGTAGTTCGCTCAGAGCAAAAATTCATTCGCCGAGCGAGGCGTTCCGCAGCCGGTTCAACACGCCGTCAGCGGCGTCCTCGCAGGTCAGTTGAAACACCCTATGGTCACGCCACTGGCCGTCGATGTGCAGATAGCCGGGCGCCAACCCGACTTCGGTCAGGCCGAGTTTTTGTACCACTCGCAAACTGGCGGCGTTCTCCGGCCGAAGCGAAATCTCGATTCGGTGCAGACCGGCGGCGTCGAAAAGGTGATCGGCCACCAGCGCCACCGCGGTCGGTGTGATCCCACGCCCGGCGTGACTTTTGGACAGCCAGTATCCGATGCTGGCGCTCATCGCTGAACCACGAGTGATCGAGTTGACCGTAACTTGCCCGACCATCTGGCCTGCCCAAGTCGTGGCGAACGGCATCGCCGTGCCCTCCCTGGCGCGGCGACGTAACGCAGCGATCGTGCCGGTGTACGAATCGGGGACGCCGACCTCTCCCGGCGGCAAGGTCGCCTCCCAGCGTTTGAGCCAGTCGATATTTTCGGACCGCAGCCTGGCCCAAGTGCCGGCGTCCTTTCGCGCGAGCGGGCGCACGCCGACTAGTCCGTCCGCCAGCGTCACCGGCCAAGCGCGAACCATCAGAAGTTGCGGTCCAAAACCAGCACTCGGACGGTATCGCCCAGATTGAGCGCACTTTCGTCTTCGCCGATCACGATCAACGCGTTGGCGCGCGCCAAGGCACCAACTAGGTGCGGCCCGGACTTCGGCAGCGGGGTCACCTTCGCACCGCGGTGGGTCACCTCGAAGTACGCCAATCGGTACTCGCGCAACCCCGTATCGGACGTCAAGTCCTGTGCCAGCACGGCGTGGACTTGCGGACGCCGATACGGCGTGCAGCCCAACATCCGCCGGATAGCTGGCACGACGAAAACTTCGAAGCCGATGTAGGCCGAGACCGGGTCGCCCGGCAGCGTAATCACCGGTGTCTGCTCGTCGAAAACCCGACCGAAGCCGTGGGTCAGACCGGGGTTGATCGCCACCTCGTCAAACGAAACCTCGCCGACCTCGGTCAGCGTGCGCTTGACCAAGGCGCGTTCGTCGCCGGTGATTCCGCCAGTGGTGACTACTAGGTCGGCGCGAACCAACTGGTCGGACAGCACCCGTTTGAAGTGCGAGGGGTCATCGTCGACGACGCCCACGCGATAGGCGATAGCGCCTAGGGAACGAACTGCGGCTGCCAGCATCGAGGAGTTCGCGTCGTAGACCGAGTCGCTATCTAGGTGCGCGCCCGGCTCACGTAGTTCGCGCCCGGTGCTCAGCAACACCACGCGCGGACGTGGCCGCGCACTCACCCGATCGCGGCCGAGCGCGGCCAACAGTCCGATTTCTCGCGGGCCAAGCACTGTTCCCTCAGCCAAGGCGACCGCGCCGCGAGCAAGGTCTTCGCCCTCGTGCCGCACGCCAGCGCCGGCCAGCACTGCCCGACTGATCCCTACCTGGGAGGTGCCGCCGTCGGTCGACGACTCCGCCACGACTGCGTCGGCGCCGCGCGGCAGCGGCGCTCCGGCCATGATCCGCACGCACGAACCCTTGCTGATTGCAAATGGCTTGCCAAGACCGGGCACGATTTGTCCAACAACCGCCAAATCAACCGGCGCGGTGGGCCGGGCCGAAACCACATCGGCGGCCGCGACGGCGTAGCCATCGATCGCGGCGGCCGAAAACCGCGGCATGTTCTCGTTGCTGAGGATGTCCTCTTGCAGGGTCAGGCCAAGCGACTCGACCACCGGCTGGTCGTAGGCCGCCAAGGGGCCGACCCCGCGCAAGATGGTTTCAAGGTGGTCCTCGACCGTCAGTCGGCCGGGCGCAACGCTTACCGGACGCGTCCGCGATGGGAGTTCTGCTGAGGACATGTCGGCCAGCCTAACTGTCAAACCGACTCAAACGCCGGACAGGACCGTTCCGGACTCAATGTGGCGCGGGCCACCTTCGTCGGTCAGTTCGACCTTCCCGCGCACCACAACGCCTTCGCCGAAGGTCCAGTCGCCGCGCACTTTGAACGACTCAGCGTGCACTAGGGACACCGGAAAAGCGATCCGCTTGTCGAAATCGGCGATCGTCTTGTAGTACTTCGAGTCCAGATCAACCGACGGCACATCGTCGAGTCGTGACCGCATTTGATAGTCCGAGCCGACGTCGTAAACGTCCGATCGCAAAAGCAACAAATCGTTGGTGCTCTTGACCGGCAAGAACCTAGCCCGGTCCACTTCGATGGCTTGAGCGCCGTCGAACACCGAAACCGCCGCCCCCATCGCGGACTCGATCTGGATCACCTTCGGACTGCTCGAGTCGGTCGGGTCCACGTTCTTCACGTTTCGGATCAGCGGCAGATCGAGCACCCCGGCTGTCCGGTCTAGTTCGCGACGCAGAGCCTGCAGATCGAACCACAGATTGTTCGTGTGGAAATAGCGGTGCACCGACAAGTCGGCCGCGCGCTCGGCGTCTTCGTCTGCGGTTTGGGCAGTCTCGCGCAAGATCAGTCGGCCGTCGGACTTGCGAACGACCAAATACCCGCCCTTTACGTCAGCGGGCGTACGGCGACACACCTCGGCTGCATACGGCGCGCCCGACTCGGCGAACCACGCCATCATCGCGGGGTCCGGGTTGGCGCCGAGATTGTCGGAGTTGGAGATCGAGGCGTACCGCATCCCGGCGGCCAGGAGTTGATCGAGAATCCCCGAGGAGTCCAGCGCGGTGTAGATGTCGGCGTGACCGGGTGGACACCACTCCAACGACGGGTTTTTTGGCCAACTCACCGGTTCGAGTGTCTCGGCGAGCAGTTTCGGCTCACGGTTTTGCACGAAGTCCAGCGGCAACCCCTCAACTTCGATCCCCGGATGCTTCGCCAGCACGGCCAGGGTGTCTTCGCGGGTGCGGAAACTGTTCATGAACAACAGCGGCGTCTGCACGTCCAGGGTCGAGCGCACGTGCTTGATCTGGTCGATGATCAGGTCGAGGAAGCTCAGTTGGTGCTTCACCGGCAGCAGCGACTTGGCCTGCTCCATCCCCATGCCGGTGCCAAGGCCCCCATTGAGTTTGATCACCACGGTTTGCGCCGCGGCCGCGCGCAACTGTTCGGTGTCGTAGTTCAAACTCGAGAGGCTCACGATGCCCGCCAGCGGGTCAACATCAGCCTCGGCAATGATCCCCGATGCCCCATGCTCAAGCTGACGATAGAACGACGAAAAAACGTCAATTGCCTGCTGCGGTTGCCCATCGGCGCGCATCTTTGCTTGCGCCGCTTCCAGTGCCTTCACCGGCCCTAGGCTAGCGGTATGTCGTCCTATGCGGGCCTAGCCAAGGAAACAATGCGAGCCAGACTCCTTTCGCGTCGCCGGTCCAGAGGGGAAACCGAACGCGAACTTGTGGCCAAAGCACTGGCATTTCATGCCGCTGCACTCGGGGCGCTAGCGAACGCCAGTAGCGTCGCGGCCTATCTGTCCATGCCTAGTGAGCCGAACACCGAGGAACTGATTGATTCGCTGTTGGCTCGCGGCATTGAAGTGCTGGTACCCAAGTCGTGGCCAGACCGGTCGATGACTTGGGTCAAATATCAGTCAGCAGCCGTCAGCGTTGGCGGCTTGGGCGTCCCAGAGCCGGACTCAAGTGCCGAATCCGGCTCTCTGGCCGACTGTGAGTTCGCCTTCATCCCGGCCCTGGCGGTCGACCACCACGGCAACCGGCTCGGTCGCGGCGCAGGTTATTACGACCGGGCGTTGGCCGAGTTCGCCGGCGTGGTTTGCGCCGTGGTGTTCGCCGACGAACTGGTCGAACAGGTCGCCGTCGAACCGCACGACCGCCGAGTCGACCTCGTGCTGACCGAGGCTGGCGTCTTTCGGCCCGAACAGCCGTAGCCGGTTAGGAAACCTCTACGATCGGCAGTCGGTAGGCCGCTGGCGCTTCGGCTGGTACCACCGGATGACTTGGTGCCACCGGGGCGAGCCGCTGATAGGCCGATCCCAAAGGTGGCCTGGCGTCGGTTTCGCCCTTGTTTGGCCACATCGCGACGGCTCGTTCGGCCTGAGCGGTGATCGTCAGCGACGGATTCACGCCTAGGTTTGCGCTGATCGCCGCGCCGTCAATTACGTGCAGGCCCGCATAACCGTAGAGCCGCTGGTAGGCATCGATTACTCCGGTTTCGGGCGAATCGCCGATCGCGCACCCACCGAGGAAGTGCGCCGTCATCGGGATCCCGATCGGTTCGGTGACGATGCCGCCGGCCACGCCGTCCATGTAGTCGGCCATCTCCGAGATCGCCCGGTGCGCTTCGGGGATATAGGTCGGGTTCGGTTCACCGCTCCCCTGCTTGGTAGTCATCTTGCGCTTACCGGTCCAGGTTCGCTTCGTGTACGTGGTGATCGAGTTGTCTCTGGCTTGCATGACCAAGGCGATCACTGTGCGCTCAGACCAGTGGAACGCGTCAAACAACTTGGGGAACTTCGGCAATACCTTCAGCACGTTCTTGGCCATCGTCCAAAGACTCGGGGTGGCGTTACCGCTGCCGTCGGTAGAAAGCACCATCTGGACGAACATCATCACGTTCGACCCCTTGCCATAACGGACCGGTTCGATGTGGGTGGTTTCGTTCGGGTGGATCGAGGAGGTGATCGCCACGCCGCGGGTGTAGTCGACCTCGCGGTTCATCGCCACCGAGCCCATCAACGCCTCAGAGTTCGTTCGGGTCAACAGACCGAGTCGATTGGAGATTTTCGGCAGGCTGCCCTTGTCGCGAACTTGATGCAGCAACTTTTGAGTTCCCAAGGATGCAGCCGCGAAAATCACCTGTTCAGCCCGGATTACCGGCCGTCGGTGCTTGCGGTTCTTGGTCGAATGTGAGTGCACCTCGTAGCCGCCGGCACTATTTGGTCGCACGTCGTCCACCGTGGTCATGGCCCGCACTTCGGCTCCGGCCTGTTCAGCCAAATACAGGTAGTTCTTCACCAGAGTGTTCTTCGCATTGTGCCGACATCCGGACATGCATTCGCCGCAGTTAGTGCAGGTACGCCGCTCGGGGCCAACTCCACCGAAGTACGGGTCGGCGACAGCCTTGCCTTCTTGCTCGCCGAACAGCACCCCAACTGGGGCGAAGTGGAAGGAGTCGCCGTAGCCGAGACGGTCGGCGGTGGCTTTCATCACGATGTCCGAGGGGCTCTCCTTGGTCACCGGGGTGACGCCCAGCATCCGCTTGGCCTGGTCGAAGTACGGCGCCAGTTCAGACTTCCAGTCGGTGATGTGGCTCCATGCTGGATCTTCGTAGAACGGGTCGAGCGGTTCATAAAGCGTGTTTGCGTAAACCAACGAACCGCCGCCGACGCCGGCCCCGGCCAACACGAGCGAATCGTGCAGCAGGTTGATTCGTTGGATGCCGTAGCAGCCAAATCGTGGCGCCCACAGGTATTCGCGTAGCCGCCAGGAGTTCTTCGCGAACTCGTTATCGGCGAATCGGCGCCCGGCCTCGATCACCAGCACGCGGTAACCCTTTTCGGTCAGCCGCAGGGCAGAGACGCTGCCGCCGAACCCCGAACCGATGATGACAACGTCGTAGTCGTACTCGCTCATCTAGCCGTCCTCAGGCTTTCCAGGTGAGTCGGCGAAGCGCCCGCAGACCAACGGTGATCAGTTTGCTGAAGGTCTCGTGAGTCAACTGCGGCGGGCCAGCTACCGGCATCACCCGCTGCACACCGACGGCTTGGGATTCGGTGAATCGCAGAAGCCCCTCAGCGCCTTGGCGTCGGCCGGTGCCGGACTCCTTCATCCCGCCCATCGGGGCGTCAATGCTGCCGAAGGTGGCGGCGAACCCTTCATTGACGTTTACCGTGCCGGCCTTGATCTTCGCCGCGACCTTGGCGGCGCGGTGTGCTGGGCCGTAGACGCTCGCGTTGAGGCCGTAGACTGTGGCGTTCGCCTGGTCAATCGCCTCGCCGATCACGGTGTAGGAATACAGCGACAGCACCGGACCGAAGGTCTCTTCGGCAAAACACAGCGCCGACTCGGTCACGTTTTCCAACACGGTCGGCTCGTAGAACCACGGGGCGATGTCGGGCCGAGCGCGGCCGCCGGCGAGAACCACTGCGCCGTTGTCGCGGGCGTCTTGAACGTGCTTTTCGACCGTGGCCAGTTGAGCTGGCGACACCAGCGTGCCCATCTCCACTTCCCAATCGGCATTCGCGCCAAAAGCCATTGCCTTGACTCGTTCAGCCAGTGCGTCGCGATACTGCTCGTAGATCGATTCATGGATGTAGGCGCGTTCGATCGAGACGCACAACTGTCCGGCCGAACTGAACGCGGCGGTAATGGTGCCCTCGACGGCCTTGTCCACGTCGGCTTCAGGCAGCACAATCATCGGGTTCTTGCCGCCAAGTTCGAGCGAGCAGCCGATTAGCCGCTGTGAGCACTGTTCGGCGATCCGCTTGCCGGTGGCGGTCGAACCGGTGAAACAGATGTAGTCGGCACGGTCGATGATGGCCGAGCCGATCACCGAACCGGCGCCACTGACGATCTGCCAAAGGTCAGCCGGGAAGCCCGCCCGGCGCATCAGGTCGACGATCGCTAGGGCTGTCAGCGGCGCTTGGCTGTCTGGTTTTTGCACGACCGCGTTTCCGGCTGCCACGGCGGCCAGGCCGTCAACGAACGCCATCGACAGCGGGTAGTTCCACGGCGTGATCAGCCCAACCACGCCCTTGGGGTGCTGGTACTGGCGAACGCCGGTCAGCAACGGGTAGACGCCCGAGCGCCGGTGCGGGCCGAGGATTCGGTTCAGCCGGCGGCCGTAGTAGCGGCAGGTCAAGGCGGTGTGCAGCACCTCGTCGAAAGCGTGGGCACGCGCCTTGCCGGACTCGAGTTGGATCAGGTTCAGCAGTTCGTACTGGTTCGCCAAGATCAGGTCGTGCAGTCGCAGCAGTGCCTTCTTGCGAACATGCAATGGCGTCCTAGCCCACACCACTTGAGCGGCCCGGGCCGCCGCGAAAGCGGCCTCCACGTCGACCTCATTCGACACCGGCACGGTCGCTACCTCGGCACCGGTCAATGGTGAGACAGTCTGGCGTGACTCGGTGGTCGAGGTACGGATCAGCGAGGTCAGTTCAGTAATGCGACGCGGGGCAACCGCAGGCAAGGCAGGAGTGGACATGTGATCTAGGTTACTCCGCCAGCGGCTATACGACAGCAGCGATGTCACATAACTTCAAATTGTGAGACTGGCGCCGGGCTTCGCACGTCCGCGAGCATCGGATGCTCACGCCGAGTTTGCTCCAGTACACCTCGGTCCAACTGCCAACTGACGACCTCGTCACCTGCTCCGGCGGCGGCTAAGACTCGGCCTTGCGGGTCGTAGATCGCACTTCCGCCGTCGAAGGTGAGCCCATTGAGTTCACCACGCATCCCACTAACGACGACGAACATGCCGTTCTCTAGCGCCCGCGAGCGGTAGTACAACTCGCGGCGGTGAGCGCTGCCGGCCAAATAGGCGACCGAGGCGACATAAACCTCGGCCCCGGCCTGCGCCAGTGAACGCGCATGCTCAGGGAAACAGCCGTCATAACAAATGGCCAAGCCAATCGACCAGCCGCGAAGGTCCAACAGCACTCCGTGCTCGCCGGGCACGACGTAGTCGTTTTCCTCGCCGCACGGATTCTGTTTGTCATAGAGCCGGCGCCGAACACCCTGACCAAAACCGAGGGTCGAGATTGTGGCACCGGCCGGCGAAGCCAAACACGCGCCAACTAGAACGACTAGGTCAGCGGCGACAGCAGCGGTTTCGATCTGCGCCAGCAGCGGATCGTCGGCGTCAACGATCAGCGGCGGCAACTGGTAGCCGCCCAAGAACAACTCCGGCAGCACCAAGAGGTCGGCGCCTTTGGCTTGGTCGATCGCAGCCAGAACCGTTTCGACGTCGGCGTCGAGCCGGCCGGTTGAAGCGAACTGACCCGTCGCGACCCGAAGGCTCACCCGAGGACGACTTCGATTCGCTGGAACTCTTTGAGGTCGGTGTAGCCGGTGGTTGCCATCGCACGACGCAGCGCGCCTACCAAGTTCATCGTGCCGTCCGGCACTCGCGAGGGGCCAAAAAGAACCTCTTCGAGGGTGCCGACCGTGCCGATTTCTACTCGTTCGCCGCGCGGCAGGTCGCCGTGCCAAGCCTCGGCGCCCCAGTGGAAGCCATTGCCGGGCGCGTCGGTGGCTCGCGCGAACGGCGAACCGATCATCACCGCGTCCGCGCCGCAGGCGAACGCCTTAGTCAGGTCGCCGCTTCGGCCGATCGAGCCATCAGCGATCACGTGAACGTAACGACCACCGGACTCATCGAGGTAGTCGCGCCGAGCAGCGGCAACGTCCGAGACAGCCGAGGCCATCGGTACCGAGACGCCCAAGACGCTGCGAGTGGTGTGAGTGGCGCCGCCGCCAAAGCCCACCAGCACGCCAGCGGCGCCGGTGCGCATCAGGTGCAGTGCCGCTTGGTGGGTGGCGCAACCGCCGACGATCACCGGCACATCGAGTTCGTAGATGAACTGCTTGAGGTTCAGCGGTTCGGCGTTGCTGGAAACATGCTCGGCCGAAACTGTGGTGCCGCGAATCACGAATAGGTCGACACCGGTCTTCATCACGGTGTCGGCGAAGCGTTTGGTTTGACCCGGCGAGAGCGAAGCGGCAACGGTCACTCCGGCGTCGCGCATCTGTTGCAGTCTGGCCGCAATCAGTTCGGCCTTGATCGGCTCGCTGTAGATCTGCTGCAACCTGCCGGTGACCTGACTCGCGTCGGCGCCGGCGATTTCAGCCAGCAGCGGCGTGGGGTCTTCGTAGCGGGTCCAAAGACCTTCCAGGTCGAGCACGCCAAGGCCACCGAACCGGCCCAAAGCGATCGCGGTCTCTGGGCTCATCACCGAGTCCATCGGCGCGGCAATGATCGGCAGCTCGAACCGGTAGGCGTCAATCTGCCAGTGCGTCGAAACCTCTTCGGGGTCTCGGGTGCGCCGGCTGGGCACGATCGAAATGTCGTCGAAGTGGTATCCCTGACGCGCGCGCTTGGCCAGGCCGATGTCGATGCTCACGGGTCACAGCCTAGCCGCAGCGCTGCGATTCGTTGACGTCACAGGATCGTGTAGTTGGGGGCCTCGACGGTCATTTGGATGTCGTGGGGGTGCGATTCCTTGAGTCCGGCGGCGGTGATCCGGACGAAGCGTCCCTTTTCCCGCAGGTCGGCGATGTTGCGCGAACCGACGTAGAACATTGACTGGTGCAGGCCGCCAACCAACTGGTGCGCCACGGTCGAAAGCGGGCCGCGGTAGGCGACGCGGCCTTCAATGCCCTCGGGCACGATCTTGTCGTCGCTGGTGACGTCGGCTTGGAAGTAGCGGTCCTTGGAGTAAGACTTCTTGCCACGCGAGGCCATCGCGCCGACCGAACCCATCCCGCGGTAGGCCTTGTACTGCTTGCCTGAAACAAAAATTAGTTCGCCCGGGCTCTCCTCGCAGCCGGCCAACAGCGAACCGACCATCACCGATTCGGCGCCGGCAACCAAAGCCTTGGCGATGTCGCCCGAATACTGCAGACCGCCGTCGGCGATGACTGGCACATTCGCTTCGGCTGCGGCCAAAGTTGCCTCGTAGACGGCTGAAATCTGTGGCACGCCGACCCCGGCGACGACGCGAGTGGTGCAGATCGAGCCGGGCCCAACCCCGACCTTGACCGCGTCAACGCCAGCTTCGACCAACGCGGCCGATCCGGCGCGGGTGGCGACGTTTCCGCCGATGATCTGCACCCCGTCGAATGCCCGGTCTGCTTTGAGTTTTCGCACCATGTCCAACAGGGCGCGCGCGTGGCCGTGAGCGGTATCTACCACCAACACGTCAACGCCTGCCTCCATCAGTCGGCCGGCGCGGTCGTAGGAGTCGCCGAAGAAACCGACCGCCGCACCGACCAACAAACGTCCGTCGGCGTCCTTGCTGGCGAGTGGGAACTGCTCAGACTTAACGAAGTCCTTGACCGTGATCAGGCCGGCCAGTTTGCCCTCGTCGTCGACGATCGGCAGCCGCTCGCGCTTGTGTTTGCGTAGCATCGCCGAGGCATCTTCGCGCGAAATCCCAACGCGGCCAGTAAACAGCGGCATCGGCGTCATCACGTCACCGACGAGGGTGCCGGCCCACTCCTTCAGCGGAGTAAATCGCAAGTCGCGGTTGGTGATGATGCCGAGCAAGGTGTTGTCTTCATCGACTACCGGCAGGCCCGAGACCCGGTATTCGCCGCACAGTTCGTCGAGCTCTTCGAGGGTGGCTTTGGGCCCGATGGTGACCGGGTTGGTGATGATGCCGGTCTGGGTGCGCTTGACCAAGTCGACTTGGTAGGCCTGATCTTCGATCGAAAGGTTGCGGTGCAAGATGCCGATGCCGCCTTCGCGAGCCATCGCGATCGCCATCCGTGACTCGGTTACGGTGTCCATCGCGCTGGAAAGCAGCGGAATTCGCAGCGAAATCTTCCGGGTCAACCGAGTGGTCGTGTCGACCTCACTGGGGATGACATCGGTTTCGCCCGGCAAGAGCAGTACGTCGTCGTAAGTTAGACCAAGATCAGCGAATTTATCGGGAATGCCCACCATAAGCCGAGTCTAGCGACCGCTGTTGGCTAGGCCGAATCCGCCAGTGCCAGTATGCTCCTTGAACAGTCGACACACCTTGTCGACAAACCGTCTACCAATAGCGAACACGGGGGCTACTCACATGGGACTCTTAACGAAGCCAGAATCTGGCGACTCGATCGGACACATCAAGTAGGACGCAAAGTTGAACTTCATCGCTCAGGCGGTTGTGACGGCCATAGTGCTTGGCGTGGTGGCGATTGCGATGCAATCGTCGGACATCGAATATGCGCCGATGGCGACCGCACTACTCGCATTCGTGTTGATTCCTTTGGCAGTGGTAACCCTGATTTCGGCATTCATTTCGGCGATTTCAGCCGTAGCATCGGTCGCGAGAGTATTTCATGGAATCACCGCGATCGCATTGATCGGGTGCATCGCAATTCTCTTGTACTTCGGAGTGCTTTACGTTCAGATGATTACGAGCGGGGACACCTTTGTTGAAGGTCTATCCGGCTTGACTGCCCTAATTGGCACAGCGGCCCTGAGTTACAAGGTCTGGACCTCGGCAAAGCTGATCTTCGCGAACCAGCAAACTGACGCGCAGATCCAGTCGCCCGCTGCCTGATCTTGAAGTGGCGGGCACGGCTCAGTAGACCGAAGTCGTCGATCTGACCTTCAGCATCTGCTCGACGGTTTCGAACTTGACCCGAGGTCTTCCTTGGGCCGCACCACGCTTGGTTTCTGCCTTCTCGATCGCCAGCATCTTGCGCCGACCAACAACGCCGCCGACCCGGCGGCGCACAAAAGCACCGAAATCTGCGACCGGCTCTGGCGCACGACGCAAGCGACCCGCGTTCGCATCAGCGACGATCGTGGCGACCGTCTCGTGGGCGCACAGGCGGTTCGCGCCGATGCCGCCGTTGGCTCCGCGTTTGATCCAGCCAACAACATAGGTGCCGTCCGTGGTTTCGCCGGTGGCCGGGTCGAACACTCGTCCGGCTTCGTTGGGCACGACCGCCGCCTGATGGTCGAACGGCAATCCCGGCACTGGTTCGCCCAAGTGACCGGTCGACCGGATCAACGTCGCGCACGGCACCAGCACCGGTTCAGCGCCGCCGACCACTTCGATCCCGGTGACCTGCTCGGCGCCGAACACCTCACTGACGGTTCGACTAAAAGCGAATACCAAGCGCCGACCCGCAGGCGGGGCGGCCGCTAAATCAACGTCGACCAGCGGCAAGGTGGCCAACAGTTCGGCCGGAGAGTCTGGTTCGGCTGTGGCCAACTGCGCTGCGGTTTTCTC
>JAPXRA010000027.1:0-12917 GCA_033813795.1 Aeromicrobium sp.
GCTCAAGGCGGCATCAACGCGGCTAAGAACTACCGCAACGACGGCGACTCGATCTACCGGCTGTTTTACGACACGGTCAAGGGCGGCGACTTCCGTTCGCGCGAGTCCAACGTGTACCGCCTGGCTCAGGTGTCGGTGAACATCATCGACCAGTGTGTTGCCCAAGGTGTGCCGTTCGCTCGCGAATACGGCGGACTGCTGGACAACCGGTCTTTCGGTGGCGTGCAGGTGTCGCGTACGTTCTACGCGCGCGGCCAGACCGGTCAGCAGTTGCTGATCGGCGCCTACCAAGCGCTCGAGCGCCAGATCGCGGCCGGCACGGTCGAGATGAACACCCGCCACGAGATGCTCGAACTGATCATGGTGCCCGACGCTGACGGCACCGAGCGCGCTCGCGGCATCATCGTGCGCGACATGGTCACCGGCGAGATCGAGACGCACACCGCCGACGCCGTGGTTTTGGCCACCGGCGGCTACGGCAACGTGTTCTTCTTGTCGACCAACGCGATGGGCTGCAACGTCACCGCCTCCTGGCGCGCGCACAAGAAGGGCGCCTACTTCGCCAACCCGTGCTACACCCAGATCCACCCGACCTGCATTCCGGTTTCGGGCGACTATCAGAGCAAGCTCACTTTGATGAGTGAGTCGCTGCGTAACGACGGTCGTATCTGGGTGCCGAAGAAGGGCGGCGACGAGCGCCACGCCCGTGACATCCCAGAGGACGAGCGCGACTACTACCTCGAGCGGATCTACCCGTCCTTCGGCAACCTGGTTCCGCGTGACATCGCTTCGCGTGCGGCCAAGTACCAGTGCGACGACGGCAAGGGCGTCGGCCCGGGTGGACTTGGCGTCTACCTCGACTTCGCTGACGCGATCGAGCGGCTCGGCCGCCCGGCCGTCGAAGCCAAGTACGGGAACCTGTTCGACATGTACGCCCGGATCACCGGTGAAGATCCGTACACCGAGCCGATGCGCATCTACCCGGCCGTCCACTACACGATGGGTGGCCTTTGGGTTGATTACAACCTGCAGAGCAATCTGACGGGCTTGTTCGTCACCGGCGAAGCGAACTTCTCCGATCACGGCGCAAACCGCTTGGGTGCTTCGGCGCTGATGCAGGGTCTGGCCGACGGCTACTTCGTGCTGCCGTACACGATCGCGGACTACCTCTCGCACGCGCCGTACGAGGCCATTGGCAACGATCACCCGCGCGTGGTCGAGGCTCGCCAGCAGGTCGAGGACCGGATCGCAAAGTTCCTGTCGATTCAGGGCACCCGGACGGTCGATTCCTACCACAAGGAACTCGGTCAGATCATGTGGGACTACTGCGGCATGGAGCGCACCGAAGAGGGTTTGACCAAGGCGATCGGCTTGATCCGCAAGTTGAAGGCCGACTTCTGGGTCAACGTCAAGGTCACCGGCGAAGCCGAGGAGCTTAATCAGACGCTGGAGCGCGCCGGTCGAGTTGCCGACTTCTTCGAGCTCGGTGAACTGATGTGCATCGACGCGCTGAACCGCCGCGAGTCCTGTGGCGGTCACTTCCGCGGTGAAAGCCAGACCGAGGACGGCGAAGCGCTGCGTCACGACGACCAATTCGCTTATGTCGCGGCTTGGGAGTTTGGCGACCAGCAGCCGGTGCTGCACAAGGAACCGCTTGAGTACGAATACGTCGAGATGAAGGCCAGGAGCTACAAGTGAAAATCACCGTACGAATCTGGCGTCAAAAGAACGCCGAAGCCAAGGGCGCGATGGAGACCTACGGTCTCGATGACGTCAGCGAGCACATGTCCTTCTTGGAGATGCTCGACGTGCTCAACGAGCAGCTCACCGTTGAAGGCAAAGAGCCGGTGGCGTTCGATTCGGATTGTCGCGAAGGCATCTGCGGCATGTGTGGCGTTGTCATCAACGGCATCCCGCACGGACCGGAAGTCACCACGACCTGCCAGTTGCACATGCGCACCTTCAACGACGGCGACGTCATTGACATCGAGCCGTGGCGCGCGGGCGCGTTCCCGGTGGTCAAGGATCTAGTGGTTGACCGTGGCGCGTTTGACCGAATCATCCAGGCCGGTGGCTTCATCTCGGCCCCGACCGGTTCGGCTCCAGAAGCCAACAACCTGCCGGTGCCAAAGGACGATGCGGACCACGCCTTCGAGGCGGCGACCTGCATCGGCTGTGGCGCCTGCGTCGCGGCTTGTCCGAATGGTTCGGCAATGTTGTTCACTGCCGCCAAGATCACCCACTTGGGTCTGTTGCCGCAAGGTCAGCCAGAGCGTGATTCGCGCGTACTTGGCATGGTCGAGCAGATGGACTTTGAGGGCTTTGGTGGTTGCACCAACATTGGTGAATGTGCGGCCGCTTGCCCCAAGGGCATTCCGCTGGACGTGATCAGCCGGTTGAACCGCGACCTGATGGGCGCGCTGGCCAAGCCGTGAATCGCTAACTGATTGAACGCCCCGTCTTCGGACGGGGCGTTCGTCTTTTGCCAATGTGGAATTTTACTTAGCATAGGTAATGAACTATGCTAAGTAAATGACTTCGGATGCGCACCGGCTCGCTCAGGCTGTAGCCAGGTTGAACCGACGCCTGCGCCAAGAGCGGCAGTCCGAGCTCACCGCCACTCAGCTTTCGGTACTCGGATCGGTGCTAGTGCTCGAATCGAGTACGCCAAGCCAGATCGCGGCGCGTGAGCAAGTCTCCCAGCCATCGGTGACGCGCACGCTCAAGAGCCTGTTGGAGATGGCCTACGTAACCAAGACCGCGCACCCTGAAGACGGCCGCCAAGTCCTGATCGCGGTCTCTGAACTCGGCGCCAAAGCATTGCAAGCCGAACGCCAACGCCGCGACCTTTGGCTCGATTCGCGTTTGGCTACGCTGACCCCGACCGACAGGGCACGGCTCAAGGAGTTAACCGATCTACTTGTCGAGCTGGCTGAGGACGAACAGTGAGCCCAGCATTCACTAGTTTGTCGGTCCGAAACTATCGGATCTACTTCGCTGGCTCCCTGATCTCCAACATCGGCACCTGGCTGCAGCAGACGGCGCTGGCGTGGCTGATGCTGCAACTGACCGGTAGCGGAACCGCGCTTGGCGCCACAATTGGGCTCTACCTGCTGCCGACGTTGCTCCTTTCGCCGCTCGCCGGCTTGGTGGCCGATCGGCTGCCCAAACGCAAACTCATGCTTTGGATGCAAGTAGCTATGTCGATCCCATCGGCCGCTCTGGGGCTCTTGGCAATCTTCGGCCAGGTCGTGCCCTGGCAGGTTTTCGCGCTGACGTTCCTGTTGGGTATCGGCCGGGCGTTTGAGGCGCCGGCGCGCCAGTCTTTCGTCAGCGAAATGGTCGATTCGGATCGACTCGCCAATGCGGTGTCGTTGAACTCCGCCTCGTTCAACTCTGGCCGGTTGATCGGGCCGGGACTCGCGGGATTGTTGATCGCCGCGCTTGGGTCGGGTGTGTCCGCCACCGGTTGGGTGATCTTGCTCAACGCAATCAGTTTCTGGTTCGTGGTTGTTGCCCTGTTGGCCTTGGATCGAACTGATTTAACTCCGGCGCCCTTAGCCAAGGCCGGCAAAGGCTCGATCCGGGACGGGGCTCGCTATGTCCGCTCTCGGCCAGATTTGGTCTTGCTGCTGGTGACGGTGGCGTTCCTGGGCGCGTTCGGAATGAACTTCCAGCTGACCAGCGCCCTGATGGCCACCGAAGTGTTCGGCAAGGGTGCGGGTGAGTTCGGTGTGCTCGGGTCGATTCTGGCAATCGGTTCGCTGTCGGGGGCCTTGCTGGCCGCTCGGCGACCACGGCCACGACTTCGCTTCATCGTCGGTGCGGCTCTACTCTTCTCGGTCGTGCAAGTCATCTCGGGACTGATGCCCAGTTACTGGCTTTACGCCGCGGTGCTGCCGCTGGTCGGCATCAGTTTGTTGACTGCCGGAACCACCGCCAGCGCGGTAATTCAGCTGACCACGATCCCGCAAATGCGCGGCCGCGTCGTTTCGATCTACCTGATGGTGTTCCTCGGCAGCACGCCAATCGGCGCGCCGCTAATCGGTTGGATCGGCGAGTACTTCGGTCCACGTGAAGCCGTGGTAGTCAGCGGACTGATCACCGGATTGGGTGTGCTGACAGCGGCAGTGATTTACGGCCGAAGGCACGCGGGCAAGGTTCCAGCTGATGTTGCCGCCGCTGCTAGGCGAGTTCTCGCCCAGCGGACAAACCGTCTCCAAACAGCCATTCGGCGTAGAATCGTCGAGTCATGAGCATCGCAGAAACGATCGCGCGAACGGTCGAAGAAGTCACCCCCGACCTGATCGAGTTGCGCCGCGATATCCACGCCTTCCCCGAGCTTTCTTGGTTCGAGGAGCGCACCACCGACGTGGTTGTCACCTGGATGAACAAGCTGGGCCTAGACCCACGCAGGTTCGACGGCACCGGCCTTTCGGTCGACATCGGTCCGGCAGGTGGCCCGATTGTGGCGCTGCGCGCCGACTTGGATGCGTTGCCGATCTTGGACACCACCCAAGACCCGTGGCGTTCTAAGAACCCCGGGGTGGCGCACGCCTGCGGCCACGACGTCCATATTTCGGCGCTCGTCGGTGCTGCCGCTGCCCTGGTTGCGGCAGACAAGGCGCACGGCCTGCCAATGCGCGTGCGGTTGATTTTCCAGCCGGCCGAAGAGGTCATGCCAGGCGGCGCGCTGCGTCTACTTTCCGAAGGTGTGCTCGCTGGCGTCAGTCGGATCTATGCGTTGCACTGTGATCCCTCGCTCGACGTTGGACAAATTGGCATTCGCGAAGGCGCGATCACCGGTGCCTCAGATCAAATCCACGTCGTACTTAACGGTCGTGGCGGCCACACCTCACGGCCGCACCTGACCGAAGACCTGACCTTCGCCTTGGGCAGCCTGATTACCCAGTTGCCGGCGGTTTTGTCGCGAAAGTTTGACCCGCGTACTGGCGCCAGTTTGGTGTGGGGTCAGGTCAATGCGGGCAACGCCGCGAACGTGATTCCGGCAGTTGGCGAACTTCGCGGCACCTTGCGGATGCTGGACGCCTCGGCTTGGCACGACGCCGAGCATCTAGTTCGCGGCCTGATTGCCGACATTGTCGAGCCGTTCGGTGTGGGGGTTGAACTCACTTACACCCGCGGCGTGCCGCCGGTAGTCAACGATTTCGCGGTCACCGAGAAACTTCGCCAGGCTGTCACCACGGCGATCGGCCCGCAAGGGGTGGCCACCACGAACCAGAGCCTCGGCGGCGAAGACTTCGCTTGGTACGTCGAGACTCTGCCCGGCACGATGGCTCGCCTAGGTACCCGCACCCCCGGCGGTCCGACCTATGACATCCACCAGGGGAACTTGCGGGTGGACGAGCGTGCGATCAGCGTCGGCGCGCTAGTGCTGGCGAACGCCGCGACGGTCGAATAGTCCTCAGACCTCGGTCTACCCGGCTGCTCAAACCTGGGAGAGCTCACCGTCATTGTTGATCCAAAATGCACGAGGATAGAGTTCGCGACCGGGGGAACGGCTCAGTTCTTGAACCGGTTCTACCAACTCAGTTGAGAACAGCAATTGTCATTGGCGTTAGGTGGGGGAGCGAACTATGCGCAGGAAGAACACTCAACTTGGAATTTGGCTCGCGGGCGCCGCAGCGATGGGACTTCTCGCAGCAGGATGTGATTCGCAAAGCGGGACGAAGCAAGTTGAAGACCCGAAAGCGGTAGCCACCGGCACGGCAGCCGCCACAGCGACGGCCAGTGCCTCAGTTACTACGGCCGCCACCCCCGCCTTCGAAATCCCGGCCGGGACATCCGTTATCGCCCAGGCCGAGGGTTCAGGCAGTGTCGCCAAAGCGAGTTCGTTTAGTCACGACGGAAGCTACCGGCTCCAAGCGCGATGCGCTGGCGGTAAATCCATTCACCTGTATTCGAGTGCAAAGGTGAGTGAATTCCTTGAGGTTCCTTGCGGGGGCACGGATTTTCGATTCCGCGTTCTGGCAAATGACCGAAAGGCGCGTTGGGGGGTCAAGGCAAGCGAGAACCAGAAGTGGTCTGTCGTTTGGCTGACTTGGGACGGCAAGAGCGGGTGGTAGTCCTCAGACCTCGGGGGAGGACTGGGCCGGATCGTCGGTGCCGCGCACCACGACCACTGGGCAAGATGCCGTCTCCACGGCGTGTTCGCTAACCGAGCCGAGCACTAGGCCCTTGAACCCGCCCAAACCACGCGGCCCGACCACCAACAGCGAGGCGCCAACCGAGGCGTCGACGATGACGTTGGCCGGCTGGCCACGCTCGACCTTGAACGTGACATCCACGTCAGGGAACGCCGCAAGAATCTCAGCGGTCTGTTCGGTCAGTCGTTCCGTGACCGCGTCGGCAAAATCGGACGCCGGCGGGACGTAGCCAAACTCTTGGGTCTTCGGCTTTGGGGCGGTGCGCATTGTCCAAGCCCGCACGATCGTGACCGGCATGTGCGAGCGCTGAGCCAACTCAAGCGCCCAGCGCAGCGCATTGTCTGCGAAGGAGGAACCGTCGTGTCCGACAACTATTGGTCCAGAGAAGGGCATGTCTCGATCCTAGCCAGATGGGGTGCACCGCCTTTGATTACGGTTCGGTGAAACTTCGACTTTGTGGCCTCCGAGCACCTGACTTTGGCGGCCCATCGCCTCTAATGTCGGGTTCACCACACGTGCGCCCGGTTCGCGGCGCAGCCCTGAGGAGGAGAACAAGTGCGTCGATTTAAGAAGGTCACCGCCGTGGCCGCAGTGTCCGCCCTGCTGTTCGCGGGTGCAGCCTGCTCGAAGAAGTCCGAAACCGGCGACAACGCCGCCAACGAGGACTGTGTAGAAAAGGGCGACGTCAAGGTCGGCATGGCCTACGACGTCGGCGGTCGTGGCGACCAGTCGTTCAACGATTCGGCCGCAAAGGGTATGGACAAGGCCGCGTGTGAACTCGGCTTCAACGTCAAGGATGCCGAAGCCCAAGACGGCGAGCCCGAGTCGGCTCGTGAAGAGCGCTTGCAGCAGCTCGTCGATGCCGGATACAACCCGGTCATCGCGGTTGGTTTCGCCTACTCCGCATCGGTCGGCAAGATCGCCAAGGCCAACCCAGACGTGAACTTCGCCATCGTTGACGACCTGGTCGAGGGCGACAACATCGCCAACCTCGTCTTCGCCGAAGAGCAGGGCTCGTTCCTGGTCGGCGCCGCGGCTGCGCTCAAGTCCGAAACCGGCAACGTCGGCTTCGTCGGCGGCGTCGACACTGAACTGATCCACAAGTTCGAAGCTGGCTACAAGGCCGGTGCCGAAGCGGTCAACCCGGACATCAAGGTTCAGTCGGTTTACCTGTCCACCCCGCCGGACTTCAGCGGCTTCGGCGACCCAGCCAAGGGCGAAACCGCGGCCACCGGCATGTTCGAAAAGGGCGCCGACGTGGTCTACCACGCAGCTGGCGGTTCGGGCGGTGGCGTATTCAAGGCTGCCACCGACGCGAAGAAGTGGGCGATCGGCGTTGACTCCGATCAGGCGCTGACCGCCGATGCTTCGGTTCGTGACTCGATCATGACCTCGATGCTGAAGAACATCGACGTGGCCGTGTTCGACTTCCTCAAGAGCGTCGACGCCGGCAAGGCCAACACCGGCGCGACCGTTTACGATCTGTCGGTTGACGGCGTCGGCTACTCCACCACCGGTGGTCACATCGACGACATCACTGACAAGCTCGATGAGTACAAGAAGCAGATCATCGACGGCGAGATCAAGGTCCCGACCAAGTGATCCAATTCTCAGTTAGCTGAGAACTGTGGCCCGGTCCTGCGCATCGCGTGGGGCCGGGCCATGCCACGTGTAGTCCAATACTTGACTTAGAGGTGCATCGTGAGTCCGTCCGCTGGTGAAAAGTCCGACGTCGTCGTTCGACTTCGCGACATCGGCAAGACTTTCCCTGGCGTAATCGCCAACCACGACGTGAACATCGACGTGCGAAAAGGCACTGTTCACGCGATCGTGGGCGAAAACGGCGCCGGAAAATCCACGCTGATGAAGATCCTCTACGGGGTGCAAAAACCTGATTCGGGCACGATCGAGATTGACGGCGAACTAGTAACACTCTCTTCACCCTCGGACGCGATCGCGCACGGAGTGGGGATGGTGTTCCAGCACTTCATGCTGGCCGACAACCTCACCGTTTTGGAAAACGTGGTTTTGGGAGCCGAAAAGCTCCACGGAATCGGGGATGCGGCCAGAGTTCGGATTCGGGAACTGTCCCAGCAGTACGGACTTTCGATCGACCCAGACGACCTCGTCGAGAGACTCGGCGTCGGTGCGCGACAGCGAATCGAGATCCTAAAGGTTCTCTACCGCGGCGCCCGAATCATAATTTTGGATGAGCCGACCGCAGTATTGGTGCCGCAAGAAGTGGACGAACTGTTTGACAACCTGCGCGAGCTAAAGGCCGAAGGCCTGGCGGTGTTGTTCATCAGCCACAAGCTAGACGAAGTTCTTTCGGTAGCCGACGAAGTGACGGTGATCCGCCGCGGGGCAACCGTGCAAACCCTGCCGGGCGGCTCAGTCACTGCCCGCGAACTAGCAGAACTCATGGTCGGGTCCGAACTGCCCAGCCCGAGCACCGAGGCCTCCACGGTCACCGACCGCGAAGTGCTCGAAGTCGTCGATCTGTCACTGCCGAGCCACGGCGGCGGCCGACCACTGCTGAACGGAATTTCCTTTCGCATCCGAGCCGGCGAGGTGCTAGGCATTGCCGGCGTCGAAGGCAACGGCCAAGCCGAACTGGTCGAAGCGATTATGGGGATGCGCCCCGAATCCACTGGTCGGGTCGAACTCAACGACGAAGACATCGGCGACTGGTCGACGCGCAAGCGCCGCGAATCAGGCATCGGCTACATCCCTGAGGACCGGCACCGCCAAGGCCTGTTGTTGGACGCGCCCATTTGGGAGAACCGCATTCTTGGCCACCAGACCAGAAAGCCGAACTCGCGCGGACCGTTCATCGACCGCGCCGGTGCCCGGGCCGACACCGAGCGGATCGTGCGCGAATATGACGTGCGCACCCCGAGCATCGACACCCTTGCCGGTGCGTTGTCTGGCGGAAACCAACAGAAGTTGATTGTTGGGCGTGAAATGAGCAGCACCCCCAGCGTGCTGATCGCCTCGCACCCGACCCGAGGCGTCGACGTCGGTGCCCAAGCGGCGATCTGGGGACACATCAAGCAGGCTCGTCGCGACGGCCTGGCGGTGCTGCTGATTTCGGCGGACCTAGACGAACTAATCGGCTTGTCGGACACAATCGCGGTGCTCTTGCGCGGCCAGATTGTTGGCACCTTTGACCCAAGTGGAGTCACCCCACAGCAACTCGGCTCGGCCATGACCGGTGCCAGCGATCAGGAGGCCTCATGACTCAGTCGCGACTCACCCGGATCGCACTTGCCGCGGCGGCCCCGGTATTGGCGTTGGTCGCGGCTTTCGTCATCACCAGTTTGGTGTTGATCTTGGCCGGTGACGACTGGCTGGGCGTCTGGAGCCAGATCCTGAGTTGGCCGAGCAACCGCACGATCGTCAACATCTTGAACTCGGCCACGGTCTATTACCTTTCGGCCGTTGCGGTGGCGATCGGTTTTCGAATGAACCTGTTCAACATCGGCGTTGATGGCCAGTACCGAATCGCTTCGTTCGCGGCCGCCTGGGTCGCTGGCGAGGCTTGGCTGCCCGGTTACCTGAACGTGGCCTTGGCAGTCGTGGCGGGCATGTTTGTTGGCGCGATGTGGGCCGGAATTGCGGGCCTTCTTCGAGTCACTCGAGGCGTCTCCGAAGTCATCTCCACCATCATGCTCAATGCGATCGCGACCGCTGTGGTGGCCTATCTGCTACGCAAGGTGGCAGTTCGCACCGAAGGCAGCAACATCATCTCAACCAACCCGATCCCTGAGTCGAGCCGCATCGGCGGGATTCCGATGTTCGGCGGCGAGGTCTACGGATTCATCGTGGTGGCCGTCATCGTCGGCATCGCGTACTGGGTATTGCTAAACCGCACCCGATTCGGATTCGATCTGCGGGCGGCTGGCTCCTCGGAGTCGGCGGCTGTCTCCTCGGGCATCAGCGTCAAGAAAATGATGCTGGTGACCATGCTGATGTCAGGTGCGGTCGCTGGCTTGGTCGGGTTGCCGTTGCTGTTTGGTCAAGACTTCGCCTACGGTTCGACCTTCCAGTCCGGGCTGGGTTTCACCGGCATCGCGATCGCACTGCTGGGCCGAAACCACCCGATCGGGATTGCGCTGGGCGCGATTTTGTTCGCCTTCTTGGACCAACAGTCCAACCCGTTGCAGATTCTGCTCGACGTTTCTCCCGACATCGTCAAGGTCACCCAAGGCGTGATCGTGCTGGCGGTAGTCATCGCCTATGAAGTTGTGCGTCGCTATGGCGTCCGCTTGGAGCAAAAGCAGGTGGCTGCGGCCCTCGATGACGTGCCACGGACTAAGGAGGTGGCCAAGTGAGTGTTGCAACTGATGCAGTGACGAAGCCGAGTTCGGGCAGTGGCCGCCGATTGACTTGGCCGTGGATGCTGATCGGCCTAGCCGCGGTTCTCGCCCTGTTCTCGCTGATCCGAATCATTACCGGCGTTGACGACTTGACCTCCTCTGGCACGATTCGAGCCACCTTGATCGCGGCCGTGCCGATCGGGCTGGCCGGTCTTGGCGGCCTGTGGTCCGAACGCGCCGGTGTGGTCAACATCGGCCTCGAAGGCATGATGATTCTGGGCACGTTCGGCGCCGGCTATTTCGGTTACTTCTACGGACCGTGGCAGGGCGTGGTGGGTGCGATCTTGCTGGGTGCCGCTGGCGGACTGTTGCACGCGGTCGCCACGGTCTACTTCGGAGTCGACCACATCGTTTCGGGCGTTGCGATCAACATCATCGCGGTCGGGGCGGTTCAGTACTTGGCGGCGCTGGCCTTCACCGGGGTGCCCGGCGGCGGCCAAACCCAATCGCCGCCGGTCGGTCAGTTGCCGAGCATCACGATCTCTGGCCTGGCCGATCCGCTGCACGACATCGAACAGCGCAACTGGTTCTTCATATCTGAAGTCGCTGCGGTCATGCGAGCAATGGTCAACAACATCTCGGTGCTGACCTTGATCGCCCTTGGCCTGTTCGTCCTCACCTGGTGGCTACTTTGGCGCACCCCGTTCGGTCTGCGAGTTCGCTCCTGTGGTGAGTCGCCGGCGGCGGCCGAGTCCTTGGGCATCAACGTCTACCGGTACAAGTTCATCGCTGTCATCACCTCGGGCGGTTCGGCCGGTTTGGCTGGCGGCTTCTTGGCCCTCGTGGCGGCCAACGCCTTCCGCGACGGCCAAACCGGCGGTCGCGGTTACATCGGTCTGGCGGCGATGATCTTTGGCAACTGGCGCCCCGGTGGACTGTTCGCCGGTGCGACTCTGTTTGGCTACACCGACACGGTGCGCTTGCGCGGAGGCGGCGAAAGTGTCCACGCCCTGCTGTTGCTGGTAGCAGTGTTCATGGTGATGCTCGCCGTCTGGCAGTGGCGCCAACATGGCCAGCGTTCGGCGCTTATCGCGGCGATTATCGGTGTGGTGGTCGCCGCGATCTACTTCGTTTCCGACGAGATTCCGAACGAACTAGCGACGATGACCCCATACCTGACCACCCTGTTGGTGTTGGCGGTGTTTAGTCAGAACATGCGGATGCCAGCGGCTGACGGCAAGGTCTACCGGAAGGGAAGCGCCGGATGAGCGAGTTCGGTTTCACCTCAGCCGATGCGCCGATCGACTGGAAAGCACTTCAGGGCTATGCCACCGAAGTGATGCAGCGGGCTTATGCGCCGTACTCCAAGTACAAGGTTGGGGCTGCGGGCTTGGTCGACGATGGCCGCGTCGTTCTAGGCTGCAACGTCGAAAACGCCGCCTACGGGGTCGCGCTGTGTGCCGAATGCGGCATGGTGTCGGCATTGCACTCCACTGGCGGCGGTCGACTCCGGGCGGTGGTCTGCGTCGAGGGCAACGGCGAACCGGTCATGCCGTGTGGCCGGTGCCGTCAGATCCTGTGGGAGCACGGTGGTCCAGACTGCGAACTCCTGACCAAATCGGGCGTAAAGCCACTTTCGGAAATCCTGCCCGACGCTTTCGACGTGACGGACCTGCAATGAGCACCGAGCCGTTCGCGCCTACCGATGTGATCATCGCCAAACGTGACGGTCACGAACTAGCCGATGACCAGATCGACTGGGTGGTCGATGCTTACACTCGCGGCGCGGTAGCCGACGAACAAATGTCTGCCCTCGCGATGGCGATTTTGCTAAACGGGATGAATCGGCGCGAGATCGCTCGCTGGACTTCCGCGATGATCTCCACCGGCGAGCGGATGGACTTTTCCTCGCTGCCGCTGCCGACTGCCGACAAGCACAGCACCGGGGGAGTGGGCGATAAAATCACCCTGCCGTTGGCGCCGCTGGTGGCCGCCTGCGGGGTGGCGGTGCCGCAATTGTCTGGCCGCGGACTCGGTCACACCGGCGGCACCTTGGACAAGCTTGAGTCGATCCCAGGCTGGCAGGCGGCACTTTCGAACGAGCAGATGCTCGATCAACTGCGTGACATTGGTGCGGTGATTTGTGCGGCCGGCTCGGGCTTGGCGCCTGCGGACAAGAAGCTTTACGCCTTGCGTGACATTACTGGCACGGTCGAGTCGATCGCGCTTATCGCCAGTTCAATCATGAGCAAGAAGATCGCCGAAGGCACCGGCGCATTGGTCTTGGACGTAAAGGTCGGTTCCGGTGCGTTCATGAAAACCCAAGAACGTGCCCAGGAGTTGGCCGAGACGATGGTCGCGCTTGGCGCGGACGCAGGCGTGAACACGGTTGCCCTGCTGACCGACATGAACACCCCGCTTGGCCTGACGT